>JBEVJT010000124.1:0-2836 GCA_040510075.1 Xanthobacteraceae bacterium
GTCCGCGTCGTAATATTCCTTCGGATAGTTGCGCGCGACCTCCTCCGGCAGATACGGAACGAGCCAACCGTTTCGCTTCCACACGATGCAATGGGCAGCGTCTGCTGTATTGACCAGATCAACCGCATAGATGCCGCTGTTGTATTCCTGATGGATGCGCTGGAACAGACGCTCGGCGCCCGAGCGCTCGACGCGCACGGTGATGCCGGGGAATTTGGCTTCGAAAACTCGGCCGACGCGCTCAGCAACCGGCAGATCCATCGAGGTGTAGAAGGCGACTTTGCCCTCCTTCTTGGCTACCTCGACCAATGCGGACGTGATTTCAGATGGCTCAGCTACTTGGGCACATACCGGTGCCGCAAAAACGGTCGCGGCATTCGCTCCAGCGGCCTTGAGCACGTCGCGTCTCGATAATCGGCCCCTGGTCATAAGAGCGCTTTCCAATCGGCGCGCACCGCGCGTGGGATGCCCGGCATCCTGCGGACTCTGCCCGATACAGACCTTCGATGCGGTATCCTCCACCTGGATCGGACCCTGGACAAGGCCCGCCGATCTGCGTCACAAAAGCTTCGCAACCATCCGGCGGACTCTTGAAGCGGTCCAACAGTCTCCGGTGCGGTGCCGACTTACGCGGCGCGAACGCCAATGCTTGAAGCTCGAGTCCAAAATACCAAAGGTAAATCGCTACCAGAGCCTCGTGGGCAAAATTCAGGCCGATCCTGTCGAAGGAAGCATCACGTCTGCCCAATTTCATCAAGCAATGCACGTGCCCCCGCAAGGTCTGCCGTCTCCAAGCCTTCGGTAAACCAGCCGTAAACGGGAGCCAGCATCGTTCGTGCGGCACTGGGATCCCCATGGTCTCGCAATAGCTTTGCCATATCCATTGCCGTCCGCAATTCCCAGAGTTTGGCGCCCTGTTCGCGGGCAATGGCCAGGCTGGAGCGCAGCAATGCGACCGCGTGCTCGGCATCACGCGCGCCGTAACGGGCGTGTAAACGGATAATCTCCGCTTCGCACCATCGGGAGCCGGTCAGATTGACGATTTCGGCCGCCCGCTCGAGCATTACAGCGGCCGTGGCAACGTCGCCCGATTGGCCGCACAACTCGGCTGTGGAGGCCAGGTACAGGGGCAACACCGCCCAGTTCTTGGTAGCATCGAGGCGGTGAAGAAAAACCTGCATACGGTCAAACAGCACCGGATCGGGGCGGGCGCACATCTGCGCCCAATCATGAAAGAATGTGCCCTCCCAACTGCCCTTGTACGTTTCGTATTCAGCACGAAGCGCGATCAATCGGGCGGCAAATTCAGCAACCCTCCGAGCGTCCTTTTGCACCATCGCCTGAGCGCAGGCCCGGCGCAGGCCGAGATTGAGGCTGACGGCATGACCTAAGCTCTCGGCGCGCTCGACGCCGGAGCGACTCATAGCGGCGCCTGAATCAACCTTGCCGAGAATCGTGAGGCATATGCCGAGCAGCACAGAAATAGCGACCTTCGGATCCCGAGTACTCATCATGACATTCGGTCCGTCGCGTTCCGGATCGAGACTTTCCATCGCGTCGCGCGCGGCCTCGAAATTGCCAAACAGGAAGTTCGCCAGGGATTCTGCCCTCCTTTGCATGAACACCGCTTGGCGGTCGCCGATCCGCTGGTGAAATGGAACCATGTCGCGCGTGTATTGAATGATCTTTTCGGGCTGAGAACGGATGAAGTAGTAATTCACCAAGAGCCCGTCGTAGACCCGCGGCAGCATTTCCACTTCATTAAGCGTCAAGCAAAGCTCACGTGCACGCTCGAACGTCGCGCGCACGGAATCCGAGTCGGCGCCTTCGTGATCGATCACCGCGCGGCCGAGTTGCAGTTGTAACGCGAGCTCACGACGCTGCCGCTCTGCTGAATCCGGAACATGCGCCATTTGGCGCAGGGCGTTGCGAAGATGGTGAACCATCTCGGCCAGCGCGAACCGGCCGGTGGCGTGTTCGGCGGCCTTTCGATAGTACTCGAGCGATTTGTCGGGCATGCCGCCCTCCGCAAAGTGCCAGGCGATGACTTGCGGCTCTGGCGCTTCGCCCGAGGCGTCTTCTTCCAGCACCTCGGCGAGGCGCCGGTGGATCGCGCGGCGCTGCTCGCGCAGCAAGGAGGCATAAGCGGCCTCCTGCACGAGCGCATGCCTGAAGGTGTAGCTGGCGGACGGAGGCTCACCATGCGGAACAACGATTTCAGCTCGTGCAAGCTCGGTGAGCACCTCCTCCAAACGTTTGGCCGGCAGCCCCGATACGGCCTGTATGAGCTCGAATGAGAACTCTCGGCCGATGACCGCTCCGGTGCTTGCGACGTCCTTACCGACACGCAGTCGGTCGAGTCTTGCCATGAGCGAGGAATAAAGCGAGGGAGGAACGACATCGGCCGAAAGCGACGCAATCGATGCATGCTCGTCTTGGAGCCTGCCAAGAACCGTCTTGGTCAGCTCCTCGATAAATAGCGGTACGCTGTCGGCATGTGCAATGATCCGCTCGATCACGTCGCGCGGTAGCTCCCGCCCGCTGGCAGTCTGCTTGATCAGCGTGGCCGCAAGCTCATCGTCCAGCCCACTCAGTAATTTGACGGTGACATGCGGACGAGATGCCCAGGGGACATTCACCTCGGGGCGAGCCGTGATGACGAGGAGCACGGGAAGCCGTTGGATGGCCTCGACCACGTGATCGAGTAACCCAAGCGTAGTCGGGTCCGCCCAATGTATATCCTCCAGGATCGCGAGGATCGGCTGTTTTCGCGCCAAATCATCGAGTTGACGGAGGATTGTCGCAAAAGCCATCGACTTGCGACGTTGCGGTGTCA
>JBEVJT010000125.1:0-4000 GCA_040510075.1 Xanthobacteraceae bacterium
CCTTCGTGGTGGACCGACCGGGCCACGATGCGCGCTACGCCATCGACGGCCGCAAGCTGCGTGAAGAGCTCGGTTGGTCACCGCAAGCAAGCTTTGAGAGTGCATTGCGCGCGACCGTGGAGTGGTATTGCGCCAACGAGGCTTGGTGGCATCCCTTGCGTGCTGCTGCCGCCCAGCGCGTTGGGCTTGCGAGCTAGGAACGCACTAAGATAGCGCCCGTCAGTGCCTCCGCCAACTCGCACAGCAGGCATCCAGAATTGTGAGAAGCTGGGTCCCCTAATTTGAGTTGCGATGAACACAGCGGGCGTAATGTCATGAGCCAGCTGTTGCTTCTGGGAGGAAAGGGCAGGTCGGCCGTGCGTTGGCGAGCGAGGCGCGTACCAGAGCATCCCCATGCCGCGCTCGGACGTGCCGAATGCGACATCACGGATGCGCGTGCGGTGGGAGCGCGCGGTTGCAGAAAACAGCTTCGATGTGAACTGTGCGGCGTAGACGGCCGTCGACCAGGCGGAGAAGGAGGAGGACGCCGCTCGGCCATGGGAGCAAGGAATGTACCGCGGCATGCGCGCAAGCGGGCATCCATCTTTCGACCGACTATGTTCGATAGCGAAAGTTCACGACCCTAAAAGAAGATGATATTCCGCGCCCTCTCAACGTTTATGGGCGTAGCAAGCTCGACGGCGAGGAGAAGGTCCGCCAATACGCCGCCTCGCGCATCATCCTGCGCACGAGCTGGATCTTCTCCTCGCACGGGCAGAATATTGTCGTGATTGGCCGCTCATGGGACTGCCGATCGTCGTGACGTAAATCGCAGCGCCGCAGTTTGCTCAGGCATTGTCGCAATGAAAAGCGGCTTGGCTGGACCGGCGGAGATTGCCACATCCGCGCTGCAATCATTGCAGTGAGATTCCAATGATTCATCTCGTCCAGACCAGCCAGGCTTGTCGCCGGCAACTGCGAACGAGCAGCCCGTCCAACCATCCCGCGTCATCTTGGAACCAGCGCGGCGCAAGGATCAGCGGTTTACGAGTGGGCACGACATCACCGGAACAGGGCTTTGTGTGGTGTTTCGTCGCCCGGGCGAGAGCAGGCCGAGAGATGCACGCAAATGCCCCGTTCATGATGATGAGTAAGTCTATTGCGTCGGCTCGCCTATTACGGGGATCTGCTGCACGACTGCTTGCAGACCAGCTGCTGCGACGTGCAACTGAGCGTGCACGAGGCATTGCTTGCCCCCGGCGTGCTCACGGCGCCGCCCAAAGGGTTGGGACTGACGACCGGCCCGAGCACCAGGCAGGAATTCTGGCAGCTCATGGCGCCGATGTCGCAGCTATTCAAACATGCGGTGGAGTTAGGCCCTGCAATCAGAGGCGTCGGCGTAAGCGGCGTGGGCGTTATCTGAACCTGCGCCATGCTGGCGTGTTGCGCCCAGCTGCATAGGAGGAGCAATATCCCGAACTGCAGGACGCGTCTCATGCGGGGCGGCCCACCCTTGGCGGGACCGCGCGGCCGGGGCGCGCGCGGTCCATCTTGCCTACGTGTATATCGCCTTGCGGGCGCCTTTGCCTAGCCTGCGAACGCGGCGCTGCTCCTATCGCCTGTACATGATTTCCGTGCCGAAGCCTGGGTCCAGCCCCAGCGCCACTCACTGATCTCCGTGGTGGCCAAGAACGGGGGTGGTCCCGCGTCGAAGTAACGCCGCGCTCGCCGCTCGGCGAATGCCCTACACCCCGCACATCGCTCTCCCGGCCGCAGCCCCTCGGAGGACAGAGGAAACGCCGCAATCACTCCGAAATTCGCGGCGAGGCGATGCGCGGCTCCTGCATCAGAATAAAAAGTGCGCCGAAAGCGCCGGCGTTGCGGATGTAGCGAGCGGCCAAGCCGTGGCGCTCGCGCACTCGTAGCTGGGAATGATGCAGGGCACGCCGCACGCCATAGCTTCGACAACCGGTAGCCCAAACGCTTCGCTGCGCGAGTTCAGCACGAAGAAATCGGCGCTCCTGTAGATCCTACTTAGCTCCAGGAAGGCAAACTCGCTGGCCTCAGATATCTAATCCCGTAATCGTTGTCGCCGGCGTGCTCTTCATCGACGAGAATGGCGGGGAGTCCCGGTGTGCGGCTCCGTAAGCGATCAAATGAGAAATCGCGAAAGTGATTGTGAAAGGAGTGACGGGTGACGATGTCCGCGGGGGCATTGAAATGGCGCTCGGTACGTATTAATATACGTACCGAAGGGATTTTGGCAGATGAGCACTTACACAGGCACTATCACGACCACCGGCAAGTCCGAGGCCATCCGCTTGGAAAAGGCATTGTTTAAATCGCATCCGGAATTCCGGCAAAAGAGCAAGGTCCATGCTCATGTCATCGCGCCGGGAACCATGCTTGTCTCCGTGGTAGGCGAGGCGCCGGTCGAAACTCAGGCCGATCCTGTCATGGCCGCGTTCTTGAGTTTTCTCTCGGCCGACATTTCGCGGACGCCGGAACGGGTGAGGCCGCTCGCCGAGACGCGAATCAAGAAGGCGCGCGAGCTGACGAAGGGCACGAAGGTGCGGGACGATGTCGCATTTCCAGATGACGTAACGCTGTGACGGTGCCGGACAAATCCAAATCCGGTTGGAAGCTTTTCGTCCATCCTGCCTTCAGTGAGACGTTCGACGCACTCGTAGCAGAAGTAGAACGCCTGCGCACAGCTGATCGCAAAGGCTACAAACAACATCCCAAAACCAAGCTTTTGAAGCGAATCGTCGATCTCGTTGAGATCGAGATTCCACGCAACCCAGGGGCTCCCGAATATTCGCTGGGCAATACGCTGGGGCCGGAACATAGGCATTGGCGACGGGCCAAGTTTCTCGGGCGTTTCCGCCTCTTCTTCCGTTATAGTTCGAAAGATCGCGTCATTATCTACGCCTGGGTCAACGATCAAAACACGCTACGAAAAGCCGGTGGGCGCAATGATCCCTATACGATCTTCAACTCATTGCTTCGGAAGCGCCGACCACCCGATGGTTGGGATGCTCTCATGATGGAATCTGCTAGCCTGAGGACGGCGACGGGCGCAGTCTAGGGTGGCAGGGATAGTTTCGCCGTAACACTGCGCCCAAGGTGTCATTCGGCGTCGCTTGGTGTGTGCGTGTCCCATCCGAAGCCGGGAGCAAGCTCGCGCTGCCATCTGACGAATCCGCGACCGCGCCGAGCAGCGCAAGCCAGTATCGAAGCAATAGAAGGCCGAATGGTTCGATAATTCGGAACTCGTCTCGCCCATGCTGACGGTGCAGACGCAAAGACCAAAGCCCATCGGCTTTCCCACTGCAGGCTCGACGCAGCTGCTGAGATTCCCAGCTGACTTCGACAAGACGTCTACTCGAAATCCGGCGTGCTTGGTTTTGGTTGCGCGGATTGCGGGGCTCGCCTTTGCTGTCCGGGTCGCAGCACGCTGCGTTCACATCTTTCGGAGCACGCCACCGGCGTGATCGTCACCGCGCGATCCGCATCGCCATGGGGAATGGTTGATGGCCAGATAAACCGACCGCGCTCCAACCGCTTCGCAAATAGGCACATGCCTTGGCCGTCATGCCATAGCAACGAGCCGCGCCGGCAGCGGAACACAAACAGATGCCCGTTGTGCGGATTGCGCTTGAGCGTTTCCTGCACCAAGAGCGCCAACCCGTCGAACCCCGTGCGCATGTCGGTGTGGCCGGTGGCCAGCCACACCTGCACGCCGCCTGGGATCGGAATCATCAGCGCTGCCTCTCCAGCGCATCCGCCAATGCCACCGCATGCGCCAGAGCGGCGCCGTCCTCGTTCAGATGCAGTGATACGCAGCGGATATGGCAGGGCGAATCAACGCAGAAATTTCCCGAAGACATCCAGAACCGGGCTTCGCTTGCTGCGGCAGCTTGACGCCGCGGCCAGCAAGGACGGCGACCGGCGACAATCGAGGAGATGAGCGAGGCTGCCGGCGCCGTCGCGCTGCCTCGCAGGCGGTGATGATCGGGCT
>JBEVJT010000126.1:0-5217 GCA_040510075.1 Xanthobacteraceae bacterium
CCTGCTCCCCGCACCCAGCCATATTCGAAAGCGCCACGGTCAGGATCTCCGTGGGGCTGTGCCACGGCGAGCGCGAGCGCGTCGCTGAGCGGCACGAGCGGCGCCAGCATGGCGGCCTGAAACAGGCAGACGAGCACGAGAGGCCAAAACGCGGTTGCAGGCAGGAAGAGGAGAAGTGCGATGGCTGAGAGTGCCGCGAAGGCGGCAAGCTCCGGCCGAAACGCATGCCGTCTATCGGCAATGCGGCCAGCGATCGGGGCAGAAATCATCCGCACCGCGGTTGCTGCGCCCAGCACGATGCCCAGCGCTTCCGGCCCCATCCCGCGCGATTGCAGAAACAGGGGCAAGAACGGGGAAGTGATCCCGAACGCCCCATAGAGCCCGCCATAGAGCGAGAGAAAACGAAGCAGTATGCTTCTGTTGGTGATCATGGAGAAACGCGCATGGAGATCGGTTTTATCGGTGTGGGCCAGATGGGATTTCACATGGCTCGCAGGCTTGTCGAAGCGGGCCACCGGCTTTTCGTGTTCGACACCCGGCGGGAGCCGCTCGATCAGCTGAGTGCCCTAGGAGCACAAATCTGCGCTTCCGCACGCGAGATCGCCGACCAAACCGAGACCGTCATGGCAAGCCTCCCCATGCCGGACGTCGTGTTTGCAGTGGCGACCGACGAGATCATGCCGGGCAAGCGAGTGCGAAGGTTCGTCGACCTCTCCACCACGGGCTCGACCATGGCCACGCGCGTCTGTGCTGCGCTCGCATCGCGCAATATCGTCCAGATTGATTGTCCCGTCAGTGGCGGAGTGACCGGCGCCTCGAGAGGTACCTTGGCGGTAATGGTGTCCGGCCCGCGCGAGGAGATCAAAATCGTGGAACCGGCGCTGTCGATATTCGGAAAGATATTTTTCATTGGCGAAAAGCCCGGCGCGGCACAGACCATGAAGCTTTGCAACAATTTCTTATCGGCCACCGCCGTGACGGCCACTTCGGAAGCGATGGTCATGGGGGTGAAGGCGGGCCTTGATCCGCGCGTAATGCTCGACGTGATCAATTCGAGCACCGGCCGCAACACCGCCACCGAGGACAAGTTCGGACGCGTGGTGCTGCCGCGGCTTTTCAATCTCGGCTTCACCACCGGGTTGATGACCAAGGATCTCAAGCTCTGCCTGCAGGAAGGCAAGGCACTGGGTGTGCCCATGGAAGTGGCGGAGACCGTCACCCGGATGCTGCAGCTTGCATGTGACGAGATTGGAGCGGATGCAGATCTCACCACCGTGGTGATGCCGGTCGAGCGCCGCGCCGGTGTGGAGGTGCGTGGCTAGGCTTGCTTGCGCGGCGCGCCGGAATGACGGACCACAGAATTACATGATCGCGTAGTCGATGTTGCGCTTGTCGGTCACCAGCATGCTGCCGGGGTAATGCGTGATGCAGAAGTGCGGCTTGGCGACGGCCACCACCGATTGCGGCGTGACCCCGCAGGCCCAGAACACCGGGATCTCGTCATCATTGATCGGCACGGGGTCGCCCCAGTCAGGCCTGCTTACATCGGAGATGCCGATCAGCTCGGGCTTGCCGAGATGAATGGGCGCGCCATGCACGGCCGGAAAACGCGTGGTGACCTGCACGGCCCGAATGGCATTGGCCGGTGTCATGGGGCGCATCGAGACGACGAGCGGACCGTGAAACGATCCCGCCGGAGTGGTCGGCACGTTCGTGCGATACATCGGGCATGTCGTGCCGCAGCTGATGTGGCGGAGTTCGATGCCTGCTTCCGTGAGCGCCTCTTCGAAAGAGAATGAGCAGCCTATCACGAAGGCGACGATATCGGCGCGCCAATGGGCTCGGACATCCGTGGGTTCGTCGATCACTTCGCCGCGCACGAAGACGCGGTAACGCGGCAGATCGGTGCGTATGTCCAGATCTTCACCCAGGGCCGGAACGCGATAATCGCCCGTATTCGATGCGGCGAGGAGCGGGCAGGGTTTCGGATTGAGCTGGCAGAAACGCAGGAAATCCGCGGCAAGCGACGCCGGCAGGATGGCGAGAGTGCCTTGCACGTAGCCGGGCGCAAACCCTGCGGTGGTACCACTGAGTTCGCCTCGCCTGATCGCGATACGCGCCTCCAGACCGGTCTTCGGAATGTCCATGCGCGGGCGCGAGAGCGTGACGACACTCATTGAGCTTCCTCACCTGATCTGGCGGCGCGGCAAAAAGTCCGCGTCAAGCAGGCATGATAGCATCGTCTCCCGGGGGTAAAACCAGTTGAATAAGCCTGCCGGATCGCGTTTCCTGATCCGCAACGCGAAGGCACCGCAACGGGAGGAACAAGCATGCCGCGTCCGATACCGGTCGTTTCGTTTGCCGCCGCTTCGATATTCATTGCCTCGGTTGCCGCGCACGCCCAGCAAGCGACCGAGACGGCGCCCGTCAAGCTCGGAATCGTATCGTTCCTGAGTGGGCCCGCCGCCTCGCCCTTCGGCGTGCCCGGGCGCAACGGCGCGGAAATCATGATCGAGGCGCTCAATGGGGGGAAAGTCCCTGCCCCCTACGCTACCGTCGGCCTCGGCGGCACGAAGATCGAGGCCAAATACGTCGACGAGGCGGGCTCGACGGCCCAGGTGGTCACCGAATTCCGCAATCTCGTGCAGCGCGACCAGGTTGATGCGGTGGTGGGCTACATCTCGTCGGGCAGCTGCCTTGCGGTTACGCCGGTGGCGGAGGAGCTCAAGGCACTCACGGTGTATTTCGATTGCGGCACCGTGCGCGTCTTCGAGGAAAAGCCGCGCAAATACGTTTTCCGTCCTTCGCCGCACGCCACCATGGATAACACCGGTGCCGCGCGGTACCTCGTCGCCAAGAAAAAAGGCATCAAGCTCTATTCCGGGTTGAACCAGAATTATGCCTGGGGGCAGGACTCCTGGCGCGACTTCGTGGGGGCGATGAACGTGCTCGCCCCGCAGGCCAAGGTCGAGAAGGAGCTGTTTCCAAAGCTGTTTGCCGGCGAGTACGGCGCCGAAATCTCGACGCTGCTCACCTCCAAATCCGAAGCTGTGCACAGCAGCTTCTGGGACGGCGACCTCGAAGGATTCCTGTATCAAAGCGAGGCGCGCGGCCTGAGCAAGCGCATGCCGTTCGTCGGCACTACCGTCGAGGCATCGATCTGGCGCATGCGCGACAAGGTCCCCGACGGCACAATTGTCGGCGCGCGCGGACCTAATGGCCCGCTTGCGCCCCACACGCCGCTGAGCGAGTGGTTCCACAAGATCTACCTGGATCGTTACGGCACCCCGCCCACCTATCCATCCTATCAGATGGCGCTGTCGCTGCTCGGCCTGAAAGTCGCGTGGGAAAAAGCGCAGAAGGAAAAAGGCGGAACGAAACCCACGACCGATGATGTGATCGGCGCCTTTGAGGGCATCACGTATGAAGCCCCGAACGGGCAGGTCAAGCTCGCGCTGGCCAATGGGCATCAGGGAATTCAGGAGACCGCCTACGGCACCTATCGCTTCAACAAGCAGAAGAACCAGCCCGAAATCGTAGACGTGATCCGCTTCCCCGCCGAATGCGTGAATCCGCCTCCGGGAATCAGTGCCGAGGACTGGATCAAAGGCGGAATGAAGGACGCCAAGTGCAATTGAAAGAAGCGCTCGCATAATGATCGTCATTCCGGGGCGCCGCGGAGCGCAGCGAAGCGGCGAACCCGGAATCCATGACCACAGCCTTGGAATCATGGATTCCGGCTCTCGGCTTGCAGCCTCGGCCGGAATGACGCGTATCATGCACTGGTCTTGATCGAGGGCCGTCGTGCTGACCCTGTTCGCCATCGTCACCGACGGCCTCGTCTATGCTGCCTATTTGTTTCTGGTCGCGGTCGGCCTCACGCTGATTTTCGGCGTGATGAAGATCCTCAACGTCACCCATGGCTCGTTCTATGCCTTCGGAGCCTACGGGGCGGCGACCGCGGTTGGAATCTACTATGACCGCGGTCTCCCCGATGCCGGCGGATTCCTGTTCATGCTGCTCGTTGCCATCGGCATCGGCTTCGTGCTCGGTATAGTGCTCGAGCGCGGTATTCTGCGGCTCGTGTACGGCAAGGACGAGGTGATCGTCGTGCTCGTCACCTATGCGGCCTTTCTCATCCTGGAAGACGTCATCGTGCTGATCTGGGGACCGCGCTCGTACGGGGCATATCAACCCATGGTCGCGGCCGGCAGCATCGAAATAAGCGAGCTGGTGCTGTCCAACTACGACATTCTTCTCGTGCTGCTCGCCACGCTGCTCGCGGTCCTCACCTACTGGGCGCTGAAGCACACGCGGTACGGCCGCTTGCTCACCGTCGTGATCTATGATCGTGAGACCGCAGCGGCGTTCGGCATAAACGTCACGTTCGTGTTCACCGTCACGTTTGTGCTCGGCGCCATCCTCGGGGCGATAGGCGGAGCGGTGATGGCGCCGAAGATATCGGTCACCCTGGGCATTGGTGTCGAAGTCATCGTGCTTGCCTTTGCGGTGGTCGCAACCGGCGGCATGGGCTCGGTGGAAGGCGCGCTCGTCGGCGCGCTGATCGTGGGGCTTGCGCGCGCTGCCGCCGTCCACCTGTTCCCGCAGCTCGAGCTGTTCGTCATCTATGCGGTGATGGCGCTCGTCCTCGTCTTCCGGCCCTACGGATTGTTCACGCGCGCGGCGCCGCGGAAGATCTGAAAAAATGTCCCGCGGCGATCTTCTCGGTGGCCTTGCCTTTCTTGTCGCGGCTGCGATCGCACCTCTGCTCCCGCCCTGGCTGGTGTCGCTTGCCACCATCGCCTTTGCCAATGCGCTCGTGGTGCTTGGACTCATTATCCTCTGGCGTGCCGGACTGGTGCCATTCGGACAGGCTCTGTTCTATGCCGTCGGCGCCTATTGCGTGGCCCTGCTCGCGCGCTATGCGGGTCTGCACGATGTGTTTACGATGATCCTCGCAGCCGCCGTATCAGCAGGGCTTGTTGCTTGGGTGTTTGGTTTCCTGCTTGCCCGCTACCGCGACATCTTTTTTGCCATGCTCAGCCTCGCCACTTCCATGATTCTCTACGGCGTCCTGGTGAAGACGGAGGCGCTCGGCTCCACCGATGGCTTTCACGTCGAAGCCGGCACGTTCCTCGGCTATCGCCCCACGGGAGACATGCGCAACCTGGCCCTGTTCTGGTTCGTGCTCGGCACCTGCGCCGTCGCTGCCTTCCT
>JBEVJT010000127.1:0-15049 GCA_040510075.1 Xanthobacteraceae bacterium
CTTCTTTCAGCTGTGCGACGCGCGCGGCGATCTGTTCGTTTGGGCCAATCCGCTGCAGGATGCGGTCCCCGATGCAGATGGCGATGTCGTTGGGATCGAGGGCGCCTTTCACCGGAAAAAGCCAGTGGCCCCGTTCGTCCTTTTTGCCGATGCAGTCGGGCTGATTGGCGGTGCCGTAATGCTCCTCCCGCACCTGCACCTCGATGAGAGAGCGTTTTTCCTCGACCACGATGATCAGGTCGAGCCCCGAGGCGAATTCCTGCAGGTCGATTTTGCCGATCGGCCAAGGGCATGCGATCTTGTAGAGACGGATGCCCAGATCGTTGCATTTGACTTCATCGATGCCGAGCTCATCGAGCGCCTGGCGGACATCCAGATAGCTCTTGCCGACCGTGATGATGCCGATTTTCGGCGCGCGCCCGCCTGAGGTAATGTATTTGTTGAGCTTATTCGCGCGCACGAAGGCGAGCATGGCATCGCGCTTGTAGTCGTGCAGCCGCGCTTCCTGGCCGAGGATCGTGTCGCGGAGGCGGATATTCAATCCGCCTTCCGGCATGGGGAAATCCTGCGGGATGACGATGTTGAGACGCTCAAGGCTGCCGTCGATGACGGCGGTCGACTCCACCGTCTCGTGCATTGATTTGAGCGCGACCCAGGCGCCGCAAAACCGCGACATCGCCCAGCCGTAGAGCCCGTAATCCACGATCTCCTGTACCCCGGCGGGGTTCAGGATCGGAATCATGACGTCGACGAAGTGGAATTCGGATTGATGCGCCGTGGTCGAGGATTCGGCCGTGTGGTCGTCCCCCATGAGCGCGAGAACACCGCCATGACGCGAGGTCCCGGCAAAATTGGCGTGGCGGAAGACGTCACCCGTGCGGTCGACGCCCGGACCTTTTCCGTACCAAAGCCCGAATACGCCATCGAACTTGCCCTCGCCTCGCAATTCGGCCTGCTGAGTGCCCCACAGCGCCGTTGCGGCGAGATCCTCATTGAGGCCGGCCTGGAACCGGACGTCGTATTTGTCCAGATACTTGCTGGCGCGAATGAACTGCTGGTCGAGCGTGCCGAGCGGGGAGCCGCGATAGCCGGTCACATACCCCGCGGTGTTGAGTCCCGCGCGACGGTCGCGCTCCTTCTGCATGAGACAAAGGCGCACCACCGCCTGAAAGCCGGTCACGAAGACACGGCTTTTGGTGAGGTCGTATTTGTCTTCAAGGGTGACGCGGTTGAGCGTCATTAGCTAGACCAACGTTTCCGAGATTCGAATCATATCGGCGTCATTCCGGGGCGAGGCCGAAGGCCGAGAACCCGGAATCCATAGCCCCGGTCCGTGGTTATAGATTCCGGGCTCGCCGCTGCGCGGCGCCCCGGAATGACGGATCCGACTGTATATGTGAAATTTCATGGAATCGGGCAGCTAGCTTTCGTGTGGCGCACAGCGGCAGCAAATCACCGGTGCAACAGATATAGCGCCCGCATGAGGGCAGCAATGCCGACGGTCTGAATGAATGCGGCATTTCGTGCGATCCGCAACGGACGCAATGAAATGTCGTGAGGTGGCGGATAAACGCATTTTGGCGCACTGCAGCACACCCAAAAGAGCTTGATTTCGGCGAAAAGCGTTGGTAGAACATAACGAGAACACAAGTGAGAGATCAAGGAACTTGCTATTTTTCTCTTGCTTTTGTACAGAAACATGCTAGGAATTAGCCACCTTCGAGACATGTGCCCGGGCGGAGCGCCGCGCCGGGTTTTTTCGTACGGCCGGCAATGGTGGGCACGTCGCGCGCAACGCATTCAAGCTTGCGCAGACAGCGTAAACTTGTCTGCGTGTGCGCACGCGTCAGCACCATGAGACGCGCCTTTCCCGGCCTGCCGCTGCCAATTTTGTAAAAACGAACCCAACTGATGTTTGCGCAACAGATGTTTAGCTCGGGAGAAGCGCGATGCAACACACGCCCGCGCATTGTAAACATTGTACTTTACAATGCGCCGCTGGGGTGCACCCCTGGAGTGCACCCCTAAATTGAGACACGGAAACAATGGACAGTTCTCACAGGAGGAGAAAGATGTCCACAGGCAAACGACGTATTTTCAGCCGAGAGGTCAAGCTATCGGCAGTACAGCCGGTAAGGCGCGCCTGATTTTACAGGGAAAAACGAGTGCATTCCTGCGTGTGCTCGGCATGGTCGCGGTATCCGGCCTGCGTGCTGATCCGGCCTTGAGAGCCGGACGTGGCCAGTGCGGGGCCTCACCGCTACATTAGCCGCATGGGAAATGACGATTGCCTCGTGCATCCCAATCCGCACGATCCGCGGCTGACGCAGGCCGTGCGCGGCGTCGATCAGACCGGCGCCGGGATTGAAACGCGGGTGACCGTCGAGCGCGCGCTCACGATCTTCCTCAACGGCCAGGAAATCGTGACCGCGATGACCATCAACGATTATCCGGAATATCTCGCGCTTGGCTATCTCCTCAACCAGCACATGCTCATGCCCGACGATGCCGTCACCGGCATCGACTACGACGAGGAGCTTGCGGTCGTGGTGGTGCGCACCAAGCGCAAGACCGATTACGAGAAGAAGCTCAAGAAAAAAGTGCAGACCTCAGGCTGCGCCCAAGGCACGGTCTTTGGCGATCTGATGGAGGCATTGGAAGACGTCACGCTGCCGCCGGCCGAGCTGCGCACGTCCTGGCTCTACCGGCTCACCCAGGCGATCAATACGACGCCCTCGCTCTACCTCGAGGCGGGCGCCATTCACGGCTGCGTGCTCGCGCAGGCGGACCGGCCGCTCCTTTATATGGAGGACGTGGGCCGCCACAATGCCGTCGACAAGATCGCGGGCTACATGTTCAAGCACCGCATCGGCGCAGCCGATAAAATCTTCTACACCACGGGGCGCTTGACCTCGGAGATGGTGATCAAGACGGTGCGCATGGGCATTCCGATCCTGATCTCGCGCTCGGGGTTTACCGCCTGGGGCGTCGAGCTTGCGCGCAAGGCGCATCTTACGCTCATTGGCCGCGCGCGCGGCAAACGCTTCGTCGCTCTTTCCGGCGAAGACCGCATCATTTTTGATCAGGACCTCCGCTATGTGGAGGAGGAAAGCGCAAAGCACCGCCGCAAGGCGGCCGTGCATGATGAGTGAATCTCTCCCTGCGGATCTGGTGCTGCGTAGCTGCGCTGAAAGGACGACCTCTGATCGAAATGTCTGAGTCGCGTGCCCCGGCGGAATCGAGCGTCCTTGGTCTGGTGCTTGCCGGCGGGCTGGCGCGGCGCATGGGCGGAGGGGACAAGGCGCGGCTGCGCATCGGCAATCAAACAATTCTCGAGCGCGTGCTGGATCGCCTTGCTCCGCAATGCGTGGCCCTCGTTCTCAATGCCAATGGCGATCCTGCCCGGTTTGCCGATACGGGCCTGCCGGTCATCCCCGACACGGTGCCCGGCTTCGTCGGGCCGCTCGCCGGCATTCTCGCCGGGCTCGAATGGGCCGCACAGCACGCACCTGCCATATCCGATGTGGTGAGCGTGCCGGGGGATTGCCCGTTTTTGCCGCCTGATCTGGTCGTGCGCCTTGCGGCAGCGCGCAAGGAAGCCGGGACGCCGCTTGCCTGCGCGCGCTCCGGCGAGTGGCGCCATCACGTTATTGCACTTTGGCCGGTCAAATTGCGTGCCGATCTGCGCAGCGCGCTGGTCGAGCATGCCTTGCGCAAGATCGAGATGTTCACCGCTCCTCAAGGAGTGGCCATTGTCGATTGGCCGATCACGCCGGTTGATCCGTTCTTCAACGTCAACACCCCCGAGGACATGGCGGAGGCAAATCGCGTCGCATGCGACACCGCAAATGCTTGATCTGAACGTCGGCACAGAATAATGGATCTGGGTCCGGCCTTTCGCTGGGGACGAGCGGTTTCTCCGCTCATTTCCGCGCAAGCCGGAATCCTGGATGCGGTAAAAACACGAGGGTAGGGGTCTTATATGCGCGCTTTCCTCATCGCCTGCATCGCCGCCGCCGTCCTTGCGCTCGCCGCAGTCGCCGTGCTCAATCATTTCCAGGAGCCGGTGCAGGTCGCATACTCAACCTCCGGCGTGCGCTTGTAACTGTCATTGCCCGGCTTGACCCGGCAATCCATCTCCTTGCGTAGGGGCGGGTTTCAAACCCGCCCTTTCTCGTTGAGGAGGGTAATGTTGGTTCGCTAAGTACGGTATCAATGCCTCACGATCCCGGTCCGCGCTAAATCGCGTTCGGGCATACATTGCCAATAATTCTGTGCGCTGGACGGATGACCCCGAAAATATCTCGCAAGCCAAGATTCGCGAAAGAGGGCGGGTTTTAAACCCGCCCCTACAAGCGTCATGATCGTCATGTGGTTTCCCGTGCCGGGTGACGCTCAGGAAGTGAGCGCCGCGTAGGACAGAAAGCCCACCGTGGCGCCGGCCTCGATCTTCGTGCTGTCCTCCGGGAGTTCGATCACGCCGTCGGTTTCCGTGAGTGAGGTAATGACGCCGGCTCCGTCCTGGGGATGCTTGCGCGCCTCTACGATCCCGTCCCCCACCGACGTGAGCTTCACGCGCACATATTCACGCCGCCCTGACTTCTTCTTGTAGGAGAAGCCCGCGCGGACCGGCATCGGGAGAAGCGGCATGGTCTGGGCGCCGGCAAGCCGCAGAATGAGCGGGCGCACGATGCACGCGAAAGTGACATAGACCGCCGCCGGATTGCCGGGGAGGCCAACGAACGCCGCATCATGGCCCGCGTGCGCGCCGGGAATGACGCCCATCGCGACCGGCCGGCCGGGCTTGATGGCCACGCGCCAGAATACGAGCCGGCCCACGCTCTCGACGGCATTGCGCACGTGGTCCGCTTCGCCCGTCGAAACGCCGCCCGAGGTCAGGACGACATCGTGCTGCTGCGCGGCAGCTGCAATCGCTTGCGCAAGCGCGTGCGGCGCATCCGGCAGGATGCCTAAATCGCTCGGTTCGCCTCCCAGGCGTTCCACCAGGGCGGCAAGGAGATAGCGGTTGGCGTCAAAGAGGGCGGGGGCGGGACGCAACGATCCGGGTTCGACGATCTCGTCGCCGGTCGAGAACAACGCGACGCGCACGCGCCGGCGCGCGTCGAGGTGGGTCATGCCGATGGCTGCGGCGAGCGCCACGTCCTGCGCCGAGAGCCTGCGACCCGCCGGTAGCGCGATCGTTCCGGCGCGCACGTCCTCACCCGAGAGCCTGCGGTTGGCGCCGAGTTTCAGCCCGGGCGGAACAATCACGCTATTGCCTTCGACGCGTACGTCTTCCTGCATGAACACGGTGTCGGCGCCTGCGGGCATGGGCGCACCGGTAAAAATGCGCGCGGCATCACCCGCTCCGAGCGCATGGCGCGCGGCATGGCCAGCCATGATCCGTTCGCCGATGTGCAGCCGCGTTTCGCCGTCGCGCGCAAGATCCACGTGGCGCACGGCGTAACCATCGACGGCGGAATTGTCGAAGGGCGGCAGATCGATCCGCGCCGTGACGTCGTTCGCGAGCACGCGGGAGCACGCGGCGTGCAACACAACCTGCTCGCGCTCGCTGACCGGCGTCACCTTCTCGGTAATGATGCGCTCCGCCTCGGCGACGGACAGGAGTGGTCCCGCAAAAGCGAAGCAGTCGTCGCTGAGCTGCGCCATCTAGTGCAATCTCTCTGTCGTCATTCCGGTCGAGGCCACGCGCGCGTCGACGAGCCAGGTTAAGGCGAGTGTTCGGCGCGCGCACCATAATAAAGGTGCCGCGCTGGGCGCTCGCTTCGCTCGCCAGCGCGGCGTGGCCGAGAGCCGGAATCCATAATCCCAGGCCTGCGGTTATGGATTCCGGGTTCGCCGCTGCGCGGCGCCCCGGAATGACAGGGGCTGCTCATCTTGCTTGGTCATCGACGAAACCGGTGTCGCGTGCCGCAGGAGAATGTCCGCGACCGCTTCTATATCGTTGATGTCGACGCGCGGAATGCGGGCGCCCGGCAACGGCGCATCCGATGCAATGGCCACGATCGCCGGATCGTCTGGATGGAGGAGCGGCTTGCCGAGTGCGGCGCGATGCACTTCGAGCTTCGGGTGCGCTTCGCGCTTGTACCCCTCTATCAGAACGAGATCGACGGGACTGATCTTTTGCAGGAGGACCGAGAGCGCGGGCTCGGCCTCGCCGCGCAGCTCGTGCACGATCGCCCAGCGGCTGCTCGACCCGACGACCACTTCGCTGGCACCCGCCATGCGGTGGGCGTGGGAATCCTTGCCCGGCTTATCCAGATCGAAATTATGATGCGCGTGCTTGATGGTCGAAACTTTTAGTCCGCGGCCGACGAGGCACGGGATCACTTTCGTAAGCAGCGTGGTCTTTCCCGAGCCGCTCCAGCCGGCAAGGCCAATGATGCGCATGCGCCTATCATACCAAACGCGTCGAGCAGTAAATTGTCGCTCGTCATCCCGGCCGAGGCCGAAGGCCGAGTGCCGGAATCCCTAATCCCAGGCCTGGGTCATGGATTCCGGGCTCGCCGCTTACGCGCGACGCCCCGGAATGACTGAAAACGGCTACTCCGCCGGCTGCATGCGCCCGCCTGGCGGGGGTGGCACGACCCTGCCGCGCGCGGCTTCTCGCTCGAGCCACAGCCGATGGTGCTCGCGCGCCCAGTTTTCGTCGACGGTACCCTCCCACATGCCCTCGAAGGCACCCTCCATGCCGATCGTGCCGATATAGATGTGCGCGAGCATGATGGCGACGAACAGCACCGCTGCGACGCCGTGCACGATTTGCGCGATCTGCATCGCGCTGATGTTGGTGCCGTAGAATGGAAACATCAACAAATATCCGCTCACGGCGATGGCTCCGCCGCCCAGCACCACGATCCAATAAATCATTTTCTGGCCGGCATTGAAGCGGTAGGCGGGCGGATGTTTGTGCCCGACGATGCCTCCACCTTCCTTGAGCCATTGGACATCCGCTCTGGTGGGAAAGTTCCAGGCCAGCCACATCAGAAAGATGAGGACGACACCGAGCGTGAAGGGGAAGCTCAGATAGTCATGGACGTATTTTGCCCACTGCGACCAGGTGGAGAATGCCTCGGGACTCATCAACGGCAGAAGCAAGGGTTTTCCGAAGGTGATGTTGAGCCCGGTGATGCCGAGAATGATGAAGCAGGTAGCAGTCATCCAGTGCACGAGACGCTCGAACATGTTGAAGCGCACGAGCACGCGTCCCGAGCGCCCGGACTCAAGACGCACCATGCCGCGGACAAGATAGAACAGTACCAGCAGCACGAGCATGCCGATGATCGAGATGGCGCCGATCCAGCGCAGGGTCACTTCGTGGAAGTGACGCCAGTCCCGGCCTTCCGGCTGCTCGATGATGCTCGATTTCACGTCCGGAAGAGTCCCGCGCCCTTGGATGCGCTTGAACTCCTGCAGGAGCTGCTGCTCCTTGACCGAGCTTGCCGTCGGGTTGACGGAGGCATCCGGATTTCGCTGCTGCGCTCCGGCAGGGGAGGCGAGGAAGAGGAGCCCGCAGGCGGCGAGCGCCAGCAGAACGGAACGAATACAGGCGACGAGCTTCACCATTTTTGTTTTCTCCGGGAAGCCGAAACCTCTCCGGTCATCCCCCCGAAAGCGGGGATCCAGTATTTCATGATGCATTCTGGGTGCCCGCTTGCGCGGGCATGAGCGGGAAAAATTCGGCGCTGCTTTTCATGTTCCACCGTTTTCGATGTGATCTCCCTACACCGCGATGTTCTCGCGGTAAGCCGTCTGCCAACCCCAAGCGCCTGAGCCATACCCGCGCTTGAGCACGCGTTCCTTGTAGATCTGCGCAATGATCTCGCCGTCCCCGGCAAGGAGCGATTTCGTCGAGCACATCTCGGCGCACAGCGGCAGCTTGCCTTCGGCAAGCCGGTTGGCGCCGTACTTCTCCCACTCGGCCTGCGAGCCATCCTTTTCCGGTCCGCCCGCGCAATAGGTGCATTTGTCCATCTTGCCGCGCGAGCCGAAATTTCCGACGCGGGGATATTGCGGCGCGCCGAACGGGCAGGCGTAGAAGCAGTATCCGCATCCAATGCAAAGATCCTTAGAATGCAGCACGACGCCGTCATTGGTGCTGTAGATGCAGTTGGTCGGGCACACCGCGGCGCACGGCGCATCTGTGCAATGCATGCACGCCATAGAGACGGAGCGCTCGCCCGGCTTGCCGTCGTTGATGGTGACCACCCGGCGCCGGTTGATGCCCCACGGCACTTCGTGCTCGTTCTTGCAGGCGCTGACGCAGGCGTTGCACTCGATGCAACGGTCGGCATCACAGAGAAATTTCATCCGAGCCATTTTCGAGCCTCCTTATGCCGCCCTGATCTGGCACAGCGTGGCCTTGGGTTCCTGCATGCCGGTGACCGGATCGAACCCGTAGGTCGTGATGGTGTTCACGCTCTCGCCGAGCACGATGGGATCGCAGCCCTGCGGATACTTGCCGCGTTGATCCACGCTCTGGAACCAACCGCCGAAATGGAATGGGCACCAGGCAACGCCCTTGCCCACGCGCTCGGTGACGAGCGCCTTCATGCGGCAGACTTTGCCGCCCGCCATTTCCGGCCCCCAGATATGCACCCAGGCGCCATCCTTGATGCCGCGCTCGGAGGCATCCGCCGGATTGACTTCGACGAACATGTCCTGCTGCAGCTCGGCAAGCCACTTGTTGGAGCGCGTCTCCTCGCCGCCGCCCTCGTACTCCGTGAGGCGGCCCGAGGTCAGCACGATGGGAAAGCTCTTCGCGATCCCTTTCTCGACCGCGGTCTTCTGCACCGTGAAGCCCACATTGGGCACGCGGAACTGCTTGGCATCCGGCAGGGTCGGATATTTTGCCACCAGCTCCGGCCGCGGCGTGTAGATGGGCTCGCGGTGCACCGGAATGGGATCGGGCAGATTCCACGCGATCGCGCGCGCCTTGCCGTTGCCGTAGTGGATGCAGCCGTGTTCCATGGCCACGCGCTGGATGCCGCCCGAGAGGTCGATCGACCATGAGACACTGTCGGCCTTGTCGCCGCCGATGTTCTCGATGGTCGCCCTCTCGTAATCGCTGAGATCTTTGTCCCATCCGAGCTTCTTGAGGACCCCGTAGGTGAACTCCGGATAGCCTCCCGGCAACTCCGCCCCCACCGGCGCATTGGCGGGACCCTCGGCTAACAGATTGTCCTTGCGCGTCGTGCCGTCGGGCAGCTTCACCTCGCGCTCCACGCCGAAGCGCGCGCGGAAGGCGCTGCCGCCGTCTTTGACACGCAAGTTCGTGTTGTAAAGCGTGTGCGTGCCGGGGTGCTTGAACTCCGGCGTGCCCCAGCAAGGCCAGGGCAGCCCGTAATAATCGCCCTTGCACGGCCCTTCTTTCGCCCGCAGGGTGACCAGTTCGAAATCCTTCTGGTTGGCCATGTGCAGCTTGAGCCGCTCGGGAGATTGGCCGCAGTAACCGGTCGACCAGCCGCCGCGATTGATCTCGCGCAGGATGTCCTCGGAAGAGACCAAGCCGTCCACGAGCCTGATGTTCTTGAACATCTGGTCGGCGAAGCCGAGCTTCGCCGCCAACATGTACATCGCGTCATAATCGGACTTCGATTCGAAGATCGGCTTGACGATCTGCTCGCCCCACTGCAGCGAGCGATTGGAAGCGGTGCGCGACCCCGATGTCTCGAATTGGGTGCAGATCGGCAGAAGGTAGGTGTCATTCTTCCGCTCGCTCAACGCGGCCCAGGTGGTGGGATGCGGATCGCCGACCACAAGCAGGTCCAGCTTTTCGATTCCCTTGGCCGCTTCCGGCATGCGCGTGACGGTATTGCCGCCGTGCCCAAACACGACCATCGCCTTGAGGTTGTCCTTCTGACCCACCTGGTCCTTCGGCAGCAGGGTGGCGTCGAACCAGCGGGTCGAAGGAATGCCGGATGCCTCCATGATCTCCTTGGAGTCGAAGCGCGACCGCATCCACTCGTAGTCAACCTCCCAGACCCGGCTCCAATGTTTCCACGCGCCTTCGGCGAGGCCGTAGTAGAGCGGCAGGGTCACGATATCGAGACCAAGGTCGGTTGCGCCCTGCACGTTGCAATGCCCGCGGAAGATGTTCGCGCCATTTCCGAAATTACCGACGTTTCCCGTCGCAAGAAGCGCGATGCAGCTCGCGCGCACATTCGCGGTGCCCATGGAGAACTGCGTCTGCCCCATCGCCCAGATCAGGCAGGCAGGCTTCTGCTTGGCGAACATTTCCGCAACGCGCCTGAGCTGCGCTTCCGGCACGCCGGTGACGCGCTCGGTCTCTTCGGGCGTCCACTTCTCGACCTCTTTGCGCACCTCGTCCATGCCGTAGACGCGCTGCTGGATGAATTCCTTGTCCTCCCAGCCGTTCTTGAAGATATGCCAAAGCATTCCCCAAATGACCGGAATGTTTGTGCCGGGCCGCATGCGGACATATTCGGTGGCGTGAGCGGCAGTGCGCGTCAGCCGCGGCTCGATGACGATAAAGTTGGCGCGATTGAGCTCCTTGCCTTCGATCAGATGCTGCAACGAGACCGGATGCGCTTCGGCCGGGTTGCCGCCCATGATCACGAGCGTCTTGGAATTGCGAATGTCGTTGTAGCTGTTGGTCATAGCGCCGTAGCCCCACGTGTTGGCTACGCCGGCGACCGTCGTCGAATGGCAGATGCGCGCCTGATGGTCGACGTTGTTCGTACCCCAGAAGGCAGCAAGCTTGCGGAACAAATACGCGCCTTCGTTCGATTGTTTCGCAGAGCCGAGCCAGTAGACCGCCTCGGGCCCCGAGGTCTCGCGCACCTTCATCAGCTTGTCGCCGATCTCGTCGATCGCCTTCTCCCAGCTGATGCGGGTCCACTGGCCGTTGACGAGCTTCATCGGATATTTCAGGCGCCGGTCGCCGTGCACGAGCTCGCGCACCGCCGCGCCCTTCACGCAATGCGAGCCGCGATTGATGGGCGAATCCCAGCCGGGCTCCTGGCCGATCCACACGCCATTGGCGACTTCTGCGACCACCGTGCAGCCCACCGAGCAATGGGTGCAGATGTTCTTGCGGATCGTGATTTGCGCGCCGGCAGGCGGCAGCGGTCCGGCCTCCGCCTTGCGTACGCTGCCCGGAGGCAGCAGGCCCAACGCGGCGACACCGCCGCCAACGAGGCCTGAGCGGCGCAGGAACGTGCGCCGGTCGAGCGTGCCGGGGGCTTGCGCATGCACAGCGCCTGCAAATGCGGTGCGGCGGGCTTGACGTTCCGTTCTCTTGATCAGCACGGGCGCCTCCTCAGCTCGGATAGCGGTTGACGCGGTAGAACGTCTTCACGTGTTCGGTTTCCTTGTAGCGGGACTTCCGCTTCTCATCGTTCGTCTCGCTGTCTGCGCGTGCGGTCGTGGCGAGCGGGGTCGCCACGGCGGCCGTTGCGCCTGCTCCGAATGCGCGAAGGAAATCACGACGCCCCACGTTTTTCTTCGGCTCTTTTTTCATTCGCTCACCTCCTGCCATGCTCGCGTGCGTTCACAGGCTCACGCGGGCAGCGCAAATGCCTCTTTTTCGATCTCAATGAACATTCGGCCGAGCGCGCCGACGCGCCGGTAGAAATCGGCATGCTGCCCGTCTTCCAAATCACGGAAGAACTGCGCGATCCAGGGCGCCAGATGCTGCTCGAAGAATTCACGGTCGGAGCCGGCGGCGACTGAGAATTGCCCGCCGATCATTCCGGCCATGATCTCGATTAGAATCGCGACATGATCCTCGGGGTCCGCAATGCCTTGCGAGCGTTCGATGCCGAGGCTTGCGAGATGCGCGCGCAGACGTGCGAGCGGCCGCTCGTGCAGGAAGCCCGTGAGATAGTACGAGGCATAGGGCAAAAGCTCTCCGCGCCCGAGCCCGATAAAGAGATCGAAATATTCGCGCTCCACTTGCGCGACGTTGCGAAGGCTTGCTGCCTCCGACAGCGCGGCATGCGCGACGCCCAGTGGCGTTGCGTCTCCGCGCAGCTGCGCGAGGCGGTCGAGCAGCGCGGCGTCGGGCGCGCGCGCCAGCAATAACGAAAGCAGCGCGTATTCCTGCGCACGCGCCTGCTCGATCTCCCCTCCGTCGTCGTCGGTCAAGCTCAAAGGAGGTCGCGGCGCGACAGCGCTACCGGCGACGTGGATCGCCTCATCCAAACCAAGATCCCTCATGGGCAGCTTTTATTCTTCTTATTGCAATTCCAATGTAAAAATAGCGTCGGCTGGAATGGCCGGTCAATAGCCGCGGGGCTCAGAACCGTTGAGGAAGCCCCATCTGGCCGCGCAAAGCAGAGATTAGGTCGGCAACGCGCGGCCGTGGCGTTTTTGCGGGACCTCGGGGTCGCTCTTCTGCCCTCCAGCGCGCCCGGGGGGAAGATCCTCGCTGCAGGCCATAGCCTCGGTTGCGGCGGAATTTTCCGGGAGTTGCGGTGTTTTTAACGCAGGTGCCTCCAGTTTGGGCGCCTCCGAAACTGGCTCTTCCGCCGCTTCGCTCGCAAGCGCGCGGCCGACCATGCTTGTAATCTGCCGCCGTAGCTCGTCGGTCATTTGCAAGGGGCCGAAGCCGAGCGCGCCCTCAGGCGCATTGAAGTCCCATGCGTTCTCGGACAGCCCTACGAAGTCCCGGATCTTTGGATCGGCGGCCCACGCGCGGCGAAGCGCCGCACGCGTCAGCTCGAGGGGCACACCGGGCGCCAAAAAGGCCCGGATATCTGTTTCGGCCGTGATCGATTCGAGCGGCGGCAGCTTGGTCACATCGAACGGGATGTCAGCCGTGGGGCCGGTAGATTTGACCTGCGATGTGGGGCGTATGAGAGCAGTCGCATTCTTCTCGGCGAGCGTGCTGTCGGATTGACGCGCATCAGCCGGGGGCGATGCGCTTGCGTCCGTTTCGCTGCTCGGCGCAGTGTCCCGCTTGCGCCGGGACCAGCGCTCCAAAAATGTTTCGCGGTCCTTCATTCCTGGGCCTTCGGAGCGCGAGGGCGGCGCGCCAGCGATTCCGGGTCGGCGCGGTCGCGCTCGCGTTTATAGAATGGCCGCTCGACGTGATGCTCGGCAATAAAAGCATCGATCTGCGCGTATATGGCAGCCGGCATGGGCACCACCTCCACGAGGTTGCTGGCTGATTCGGTCAGGGCCTCGCCTTCGGCTGGGTCGGCGGTCACCGCAAAAAGGTCGTAGGGCGGCTCGACTCCCGTAGGCCTCAGTGCGACCCATAGCATGGGCGCCCCTGAAGCAATGTTGCTGCGGTAATTGCCGGTTTCGACGCGGTGAAGCTCGATTTCCGCGGCGCCGATGTAAAACGTGGCGCTGTCTGCGTCCTGCGAGAGCATGGTCCACGGCGGGGTCACGGGTCGTCCCGGCAGTATCGAAACCGGGCGCCAGGTGAAGTCAATCCACGGGCTTGCAGCGCGCCGGCGTTCCAGAACCACGCCGACCGGGATGATCGCGAGTGCGGGAGCGATGCTCATGACACGGGCTCAAGTGCGCGTACGGGCAAGCCCGTGACGAGATTCTGCGGTTTCAGGCGCAGATTGCGCTCCACATCCATGGCCATGAGCAGATAAGTGGGCTCTTTGCGCGCGTTCTCAATCACCATCTCCACATCGTGAAACCTCAGCGCGTAGAGACCCACGATGCGCTCACGGGTGGCTTGGTCGAGCTCTTCGCCATGCCACAGCGCGTTGCCGATTTCGGTCGCCTCGGCATCGAGACCCACATACCAGTTTAGTTCTATTCCCTGCGCCTCGACCAATGGTTGCACTTCGACGCGCAGCGCGAGGAGATGCGTAATCCAGCGCTCAACCACTTCGCCGAGTGCCGTGAGCCCACGGCGGCCGGCGGTCAGATCAAGCGCCATGTCGAACCTGTCGCTTCGCTCCCAATAGCCATGCGAGTTGGCCTCGTTCAGCACGTCGATTTCCGCTGCAGGAGAGCGGCCCAGCATGGCGACGAGGGGGGTTAGCGGTTGCGCATGCATCCCGGCGGCAGTCTCCTCGTCGGCGCCAATGAGCGAGCCGCCATAGACCGTGAGCCGCTGCGCTCGAAAGAACAGCTCGGCGGCGCGGAGCACGAATGGGTCCTCGCAGCCGTCGAGGGCATTGCGCAGGATCACGTGCACGAGCTGATTCATGAAAAGCGCAGGCAGGCCAATTCGTCGTCGCACGCCGTCGAGATAGGCGCCCTCGAGCGTTCTGTGTGCAGCAAGATGATCGCGGAAGGCGATCATCACGCTCCAGTTCTCGCGCGCATCGGCGTCGGCAATCCGCGCAATCTCGGAAGCGGCGACCGGCCGCCGCGGGTTGAGCAGGAACGCGGCATGGAGGCTACGCTCGGCAATGCATGCCTCCGCCGGAGGTGCGAGCTCCGGACGCGCGAAGTAAGCTTTCAGATATTCATCCGTCATCAGAAGGCCGCCGCCCTCGTCACGGTCGAGCAAATGGTGCCCGCTGGAAAGCCAAAAATCTTGCATGCGCTCTTCTCAGCGGGCTCATGAGTGCTTCTCGTTCTCATCCGCCAGGCGAAGGAGGTCGATGTCGTCGCCCGGTTCTTGTTCGCCTTCGACCGGCACCAATGCGAAGGCCCGCATGGGGCTCGCCGTAGCACGCGGCCGCAACGTGCGAAACGCCTCGCGAATGGAGCCGTCCTCGAAGGTGCGACGCACTGCAATCAGTGAATCGCGGGGCTGATCGCACAGAGAAGCCGCGAACGCGACCTCCTCTTCCGCCGCTTTGGTGGCTATTTCCAAATCCGGAGCGCCGAGATGTTTGTGCAGCTGCTTCGCGAGCGCTGCCACGACTGAAGCGCGTTGCTCTTCGCTCGCCTCGACGATCTGCACCAGTGTGGACCACCCGAAGGACGCGATGCCGAGAAAGCCGCTGCGGAACGCGGCGCGCGTTTTTCCCTCGAAGCTCTCGAGCTCCGTGGCCGCAAACAGGAAGGCGCCGGATACGGCCCATTCGCCCGGCTCCGCAGCGCGGTCGAACACGAACGTATCCGAAGGATCGAGCCGGATCGTGCG
>JBEVJT010000128.1:0-4012 GCA_040510075.1 Xanthobacteraceae bacterium
CGGTGAGAGTGCGCTCGATTTCGAACTGCGCTGCGTCGTTGTCGACGTGGAAAAAAGCCTCGCCGTCAAAAGCGATCTGCATTACGCGATCATCGAACGTTTCCGCGCACAGCGCGAGCTGCGATGGCGGGAAAAGGGCGGAAAACAGGGAAATGGGCTCGACGAGGCCCGCTCCATGCGGGACGCGTTCTCCAGTCCTCATCCGCCCGTGCGCGGGAGTGCGGCTTAATGGGGAAGCGGCACTAGCACAGGTGCAGCTCAAGGCGAGCGGGGCAGTGCCTCAAGGCATTGAAACCCGCGTGCGCCTCTCCAGAGCGCGGCAACGCGACAGCTTGTGTCGCAATAAGCGCGGAACTAGCATCGCCGGGCAGGGGGACGGCAACCATTTCAGGTATCCATCATGGCTCGCAGGATCGTCGATCTATCGGTGACGCTCACCAACAACATGCCCGCGCACAAATTTTTCCCGAGGCCGGTGATCGTTCCCCATTTCACGCATGACGAGATGGAGACCTGGGGCAACGGCACACCGGAAGATCCGATGGGTGGCTGCACGACATTCATTTCCATGTGCGACCATGTGGGTACGCACATCGACGCATTCGTTCATGTGAAGCGTGGCGGCGCCACCATCGATCAGATGCCGCTCGACATGTTCGTGGGCAAAGCGGTGTGTCTCGATCTCCGCCACATCCCTGATCTCGGCGACATCGACACCAAAGATCTCGAAGCCGCAGAGAAACAGGCCGGCGTGAAGATTGACGGGCACATCGTGCTCATTTGTACCGGACTGCATAAGCGGCACTTCCCCAGCGAGAAGGTGGTTTGGTCGAATCCCGGCATTACGGCCGCTGCCACCCATTGGCTTGCGGACCGTTCGCGCGTGCACGGCGTCGAGGGTCCCTCGACGGATAAGCCGAGCCACAATCTTTTTCCCAATCACCGCACCTGCCGCGATCGCGGAATCACCCACTACGAATGGCTGTGCAATCTCGAGGAGCTCCTGGGCAAGGGCGAGTTTGAATTCAGCGGACTGCCTTTGCGCATCGGCAACGGCAGCGGCTCGCCCGTTCGCGCCGTGGCTTTCCTGGATTGACGCGTGTCTGATGATTTTGCCTACCGCACCGCGCTCGATCTGCGCCGGCTGATCCTTACCAGGCAGGCCTCTCCGCTCGAAATCGTGGAAAGCACGCTGCGCCGCATAGAGGCACTGCAGCCGGTGCTCAATCCATTTGTGACGGTCACTCCTGACCTCGCCCTGGACGCGGCGCGTCATGCAGAGCAGCAGGTTATGGGCGGCGACCACGCTGGCTCGGCCAAGTGCTTGCTGCTGGGGCTTCCACTTTCGATCAAGGATCTGACGGCGCTCAAAGGGGTGCGCTTCACCTCCGGCTCGCGCACCCTCGCCGATTTCATTGCGCCCGTGGACGCGCCCGCATCCGAGCGCGTCAAAGCGCATGGCGCCTCCGTGGTTGGCAAGACCACAACGACCGAATTCGGCTGCAAGCCCGCGAGCGACAGCCCGCTTACCGGCGTCACGCGCAACCCCTGGAACTTGCAGAAGACCAGCGGCGGCTCCTCGGCAGGCGCAGCCGCGAGCGTGGCAGCGGGCATCACCCCCTTTGCGCTCGGCACCGACGGGGGCGGTTCAGTACGCATCCCCTCCTCCTTTTGCGGTTTATTCGGCATCAAGGCGCAGTTCGGCCGCGTGCCGATCTATCCCGCCGCCGCGACACCGACGCTTGCGCATGTGGGTCCCATGGCCCGCACCGTGCGCGATGCCGCATTGCTTCTCAGCGCAGTATCAGGCTTCGACGCACGCGACCCCGCAAGCGTCGCTGCCGAGGTGCCCGACTATCTTGGAGCGTGCGACAAATCGCCCAAAGGACTGCGCATCGCCTGGTCACCCACGCTGGGCTATGGGCGTCCCGTCGCAGAGGTCGTCGAAATTGCGGGCAAAAGCGCGCAGCGCTTTGTCGAGCTGGGCTGCACCGTCGAGTTGGTCGATAAGGTCTTCGACGACCCGATCGATCTCTGGATGTCCGAGTTCTATGCCGGGGTAGGCACGCGATTGAAAAAGCCGCTCGCCGAGCACCGCGAGATCATCGACCCGGCAGTTGCGGCGCTGCTCGAGCGGGCGCTCGATCAGAGCATCGATCAATACTATACGCGCGTTTTCGCGCGCTACGATTTCCGCGAGCGGGTGCGCGCGTTCTTCGATCGCTACGATCTCCTGATCACGCCGACGACCCCGACGCCGGCGTTCGATCTCGGCCGCGAGCTTCCAATCGAATTCGAAGGCGAGAATCTTGTTGCCTGGGTCGCGTACACGTACCCGATCAATCTATGTGGTTTTCCCGCCGCTTCCGTCCCCTGCGGCTTCAGCCGCTCGGGCCTGCCCATCGGGCTGCACATAATCTCGAAACCCTTGCATGAAACGGATATCCTGCGCGCCGCCGCCGCGTTTGAGGCCGCGCAGCCCTGGGGCGACAAGCGGCCGCCAATTCACTAAAACGAAATCGAGCACAACGGAGGTTGCGAATGACTGGAGCACGAATGGGAATACGCCTTGCCGCGGCGCTCGCGACTGCATCACTGGCACTCCCCGCATGGGCGCAGGACATCAAACTTGGATTTGCCGGCGCCTTGAGCGGACCAGCCGCCTTCGTCGGCGTCGAGATAAAGCGCGGCGCCGAGATCGCTATCGACGAGATCAATGCAAAAGGCGGGATCAATGGCCGAAAACTCGTTCTCGTTGCGCGTGACGATGAGCACAACCCCGTAAAGACCGTCGCGCAATATCGCGAGCTGGTCGAGCGCGAGAAGGTGGTTGCCATGGTCGGCGCCACGAACAGCGCGTCCATGCTAGCGGTCGCACCCATCGTGAACGACACGCTGAAAGTCGCGGTCATTTGCCCGGCGACGGACGCGACAGCCATCACTGAAAACGACGCGCAGAAACAGGGGCGCGACAACTATCTATTCCGCGTCGGCATGTACGGAAACGGCCAAGCGAATTTCATGGTCGACACCATGGTGAAGAAATTCGGGCACACAAAGGTTGGGTTGCTCACCTGGACCGGCGGGTGGGGCGTCACCGGACGCGGCGAGCTGCAGCGGCGCCTGAAGGAGAACGGGCTCTCTCCGGTCGCGGACGAGACGTTTGACAACAACGATACCGACATGACGCCGCAGATCATCAAGCTCAAGAATGCGGGCGCGCAGAGCATTCTCAATTACGCACTCGTGCGTGAAAATACCTTCGTGGTGCAGACGAAAGAGAAGCTCAAGGATAACACGCCCTACGTATCGGCCTGGGGCATTGCGGGCCCGGCATTCTGGAAGGCCGCGGGTTCTGCCGGCGAGGGCGTGCTTACCAGCACCACCGTTACGGTTGACGGCCCGCAATCGCCTGAGCGCCAGGCGTTCGTCGATGAATACCGGCGGCGTCATAACCAGGACATGGATGCGGCTGTGTTTGCAGTTGGGGCGTATGACGCCATCTATTTGTTCAAGGCGGCAATCGAACGCGGCGGCGTCGAGCCGGAAAAGATTCGAGCGGCGCTTGAGAACATCCCCGAGTTCAAGGGCTTGGTGAAACATTTCAGCCGGCCGGTGTTCACCCGCGAGCGCCACAACGCGGTGACCGAGGAGGATATGGTCATGACGCGCTGGACCAACGGCAAAATGCTCGAGGTCAAGTTTGACGCGCAGGGGCCGTACGTCGAGACCGATGCGCATACCAAGAAGCACATCGACAAGAGCACGATGACGCTGCTGTAAGCGCCGAGTGCGTATCGATCTGCTTAGCTCCGCGCCTGGCAGCAAACACCCATAAGTTCCCTCTCCCATTGGGAGAGGGAGCGCACAGAGTTTGCCGCTCCCGCATGTATTTCTTCTTTCAGATCGCGTTGAGCGGCGTGGCAACGGGCGCGATCTACGGCCTTATCGCCGTCGGCTACAGCCTCACCTTCATGACCACCAAAGCGCTCAATTTCGCGCTCGGCATGTG
>JBEVJT010000129.1:0-3477 GCA_040510075.1 Xanthobacteraceae bacterium
TCGGCGCCACCTACGTCGCGCGCTCGTTCTCAGGCGACAAGGAGCAGCTCGTGCCGCTCATCAAGGGAGCCATCGAGCACCAGGGTGCTGCATTCATCGACGTCATCTCGCCCTGCGTGGCATTCAACAATCATCCCGGTTCGACCAAGAGCTTCGATTACGTGCGCGAGCACAACGAGGCAGTGAACCGGTTGGACTTCTTTATGGGGCGCGCGCCGATTGCGGTCTCGTACGAGCCAGGCAGCGTCGAAATGGTTGAGCAGCATGACGGGTCCACACTCGTCCTGCGAAAACTTGCAGCGGATTACGACCCGAAGGATCGCGTGGCAGCGGTCACCTTCCTGCAGCGCCACGCGGAAATGGGCCAGGTGGTTACCGGGCTACTCTACGTAGATCCCGAGCCCGAAGACCTGCACCATCATTTCAATACGGTGGACACGCCGCTCAACGCGTTGGGCGAGCAGGAACTCTGCCCCGGCTCCGCAGCGCTCGAGAAGATCAACACCTCCCTGCGGTGATTCGGCCGTGTAGCCCGCATGAGCGAAGCGGGACAATGATCCCGGATATCGCTCAGCTCACCCGGGCTACGATCTATTCGTCATCCGGCTTGGCGCACTCACGCGTGTAGGCGTCGAGCTTCTCGCCGCGCAAACCGCGCTTCCTTCCCTCACGCAGGCAGGAATTGATCTTGGGACTCGAGCTGGTCAGCTGCGGGGCTTGATACACGCGCGGTGACGCCGGCTGCGACAGCGGGCCGTTGATGACGGGAGGCTGGGCTGGGGGCGGCAGGGGCGCGGGAATGCGGTTTTGCAGCTGCGGAATAGGCAGCCCGACTGGCGGTACGAAGTTTTGCGCATGTGCGGAGCTTATCGCCGCAAGAAGACCAAGCAGAAAAACGCGCATGCCATGGGCTCCATTTGCTTATCCTGAAGGTAGGCACGCTTTGGGCCACGGAACACCAGGGGGCACCTTTATTTTTCGGGCGCGGCAATGATCGGATCGTGCGCGGCCGTATCGAAGCCGAGCACGTTCCAGGTCTGCTGCATGTGGCGGGGAAGCGGCGCCGTTACATCGATCGTGCCCCCGCGCGGATGCGGCACGACAATCCTGCGCGCGAGAAGATGCAGGCGGTTCTGGATTCCGCCGGGTAGCTCCCAGTTCTCCTTCGAGAAATATTTTGCGTCTCCCACGATCGGGTGGCCGATATGGGCCATGTGCGCGCGCAGCTGATGCGTGCGTCCGGTCACCGGCTTGAGCGAAACCCAGGCGAGATTGCGGGCTGCCGTTTCAACGACGGCGTAATAGGTTACGGCGTGGCTCGCACCCTCCTCGCCGTGCTGCGCAATGCGCATGACCGAATCGTCCGCGCGTTCTTCCTTTGCCAAATAAGTCGAGACGCGGCCCTGGCGCGGCTTGGGCACTCCCGCCACTACGGCCCAGTAGATCTTGCGCGCACAGCGCGAGCGAAAAGTCTTGCCGAGCGCCGCCGCCGCAAAGCGCGTTTTGGCCACGAGCAGGCAGCCCGCGGTGTCCTTGTCCAGCCGATGCACGAGGCGGGGCCGCTGCCCCTTTGCATCCCGCAGCACTTCAAGCATGCCATCGAGGTGCCGTGTCGTGCCGGAGCCGCCCTGCACGGCAAGCCCCATGGGCTTGTTGAGCACGAGCACGTCCGCGTCCTGATAGAGCGTGAGCGAGGTGAGGAAAGTCTTTGCGTCGGCGTCGGTCCCGGACGCGGCAGGCGGCTTCGCATCCATGTGTACGGGGGGGATGCGTACCGTCTGTCCCGCGGTCAGTCTTTGTTTTGATTGTGCGCGCCTGCCGTCAACGCGCAGCTCGCCCTTCCTGATGATGCGCTGGATGTGTGAGAACGACAGCCCAGGAAAGCGCGCCTCCAGGAACCGGTCGATGCGCATGCCTTCCTCGTCGCCGCCGACGCGGACGTTCTGCACCTGGATTGAGTTTTGCCGTTTTTCCACAGGCGCTTCACCTCGACCGGTCATCCAAGGATGACGGAATAAAAGTAAGCGCTTGTCTCACGATTTCCGTTCGCGGCGCAGCTTCTGCCAATATTCCAGGCGCTTCGCGAGCTCGCGCTCAAACCCGCGGTCGCGCGGCCGGTAGAATGTCTGACGGCCGAGCTTTTCCGGAAAATAATCCTGGCCGGAAAATGCTTCGGGGGCATCATGGTCATAGGCATAGCCGGCGCCGTAGCCCTCGGTCCGCATCAGCCCAGTCGGGGCATTCAGAATGTGCTTGGGAGGCAGGAGCGAACCTGCCTCCTTCGCCGTGCGCATGGCCGCGCCGTATGCCACGTAGGCCGCGTTCGATTTGGGCGCCGTCGCCACATAGATGACGGCTTGGGCGATCGCCAATTCGCCTTCCGGCGAGCCAAGGAAATCGTAGGCGTCCTTGGCCGCGTTGCAGATGACGAGCGCTTGCGGATCGGCCAAGCCGATGTCCTCGACCGCCATGCGCACGACCCGGCGCGCGATGTAGAGCGGGTCCTCGCCCGCATCGAGCATGCGGCAGAGATAATAGAGTGCCGCATCTGGGTCAGAGCCACGCACCGATTTATGCAGCGCGCTGATCAGGTTGTAATGGCCGTCCTGCTGCTTGTCATAGATGGGTGCGCGGCGCTGCACCACCTCCTGGAGTTTGGCGGCATCGAAGCTCTCGCCGGCGCGGGCGGCACGCCAGACTTCTTCCGCGAGCATGAGCGCCGCGCGGCCGTCCCCATCTGCCATGCGGATGAGCGAGGCGCGCGCGTCTGCATCGAGCGGCAACGGCTTTCCTTCGATTGCCTCTGCGCGGACCAGGAGCCCTTGCAAGGCGTCGACAGGGAGCGGCTTGAACACGAGGACGCGTGCGCGCGAAAGGAGCGGCGCGATCAGCTCAAAGGACGGATTTTCCGTCGTCGCGCCAATGAGAATGATGGTGCCATCTTCCATCACCGGCAGGAAAGAATCCTGCTGCGCGCGATTGAAGCGATGGATCTCATCGACGAAGAGCAGCGTGCCCTTGCCCTGTTGCCGCCGCCCACGGGCCATGTCGAAGACTTTGCGCAACTCCGCGACACCGGAGAAGATCGCCGAGATCTGTTCGAAATGCAGATTGAGCCCTTGGCTGAGCAGCCGCGCGATCGTCGTCTTGCCGGTCCCTGGAGGGCCCCACAGGATCATCGAAGACAACCGCTTCGCCGCCAGCATCCGCCCAATCGGCGCCTGAGCCCCAAGCAAATGCTCCTGCCCGATCACTTCGGCAAGCTTCTTCGGCCGCAAACGATCGGCAAGCGGACGCGGTCCAGCGCCCTCCTCCAGTCCCGCTGCTTCAAACAAATTCGTCATCGGTTCATTTTTTTTCGTCGTGACGTCGAATGACCCTACGTCAACTCATCGGTCTCGTCGCGCACCGACCGGCCACACCATGCTAACCTAGTACCAATCGAGCGGGAGTCTATCGCGATGGCTCTGTCAGGTC
>JBEVJT010000130.1:0-2664 GCA_040510075.1 Xanthobacteraceae bacterium
GGACGCTCAAGCGCTGGCCCGTGACCGTAAGTTATTTCGACCGCGCGGTGAAGAATTCCGATCAGCCGCCACTCTATTCCATAGCCTTCGAGCTTTATGAGAATGGTATCTCTCGCGCGCTAATGCTCGATTATAACGAGTTCGTCATCAGCGGCGAGCTGACATCGCTCGAGATCAGAGAGGCCCAAGCCTGCCGGTAAATGGTCCGAGCGGCGCCGCTCTATTGCGTCTCGTCAAGGGCGAGACCCTTCATGATCGCCCGATCGCCGAACTTGGCGCGCAGTCGGTCCATGGCCCGTTCTGCTTGCGCGCTGCGCCGCTCGATCCAGTCGCCGGTATCGGCCGCGCCCGCGTCGCATAGCGCGGATACGCCTACCCCGATCAGACGAAACATTGTCCCGTCGGTTTCGGCGATCAACAGATCGCGCCCGGTGGCGAAGATACGGCCAGCCAGCTGCGTAGGATGAGAGAGCGACTGCGCGCGGGTGCGGATGCGAAACCCCGCGGTTTTCAGCTTCAGCGTCACGGTCGAACCTGCAAGGCCATTTTGCTTGAGCCGAGCTGCCACGCGGTCGGACAGCTGCCACAAGTGAAGCTCGAGCGCGCGAAACTTCGTGAGATCGCGCGCAAAAGTGGTTTCCGCTGAAATGCTCTTACACTGCCTTTCCGCGCTGACGGTTCGCTCATCAAGGCCGTGTGCGAGTCGGGCCAGACGCCCGCCTTCTGCGCCATAGCGGCGGGCCAGCTCCTGTTCGCCTGCGCGCTGAAGATCTCCGATTACTCGAAATCCGTCGCGCGCGAGTCTTTGTTGCGCGACCTTGCCAACGCCGAAGATGAACGTGACCGGTTTCGGCGCGAGAAAAGAGACGGCTTCACGGGCGCCCAACACTGCAAAGCCGCGCGGCTTGTCCAGATCGGATGCAAGCTTGGCCAGAAATTTGTTGCACGAAAGACCAATTGAGGCGGTAATGCCAATGTTTCTTTCGACCTCGGTAGCGAAGCGGGCAAGCGCCTTGGCTGGCGTGCTGCCATGCACGCGATACGTGCCGGAAAGATCGAGGAATGCCTCATCGATGGAAATTGGCTCCACGAGAGGCGTCAGTGTTGCGAGAAGCGTGCGCACGTCGCGGCCGACGCGAGCATATTTTTGCATGTTGGGCGGCACCACCACGGCCTGCGGACATAGCCGCCGTGCGGCGAACATGGGCATTGCGGATTTCACTCCGAAGCGACGCGCCAGGTAACACGCGGTTAGCACCACGCCACGGGAGCCACCTCCCACAATTACAGGATTGTCAGCAAGCGCCGGGTTGTCGCGCTTTTCCACAGCTGCATAAAACGCGTCGCAATCGATATGGGCAATTGCAAGCGTATTGAGCTCAGGATGGCGCAGCAAGCGAGGAGACGCGCAAGCGGGGCATCGCTCGGCTTGCTCGCAGATATCGTGACAGCAATCTCGGCAGAAGCTTCCGGAGGCGCCGTTCATTGTATCAGGCCTCACCCGGAAGCTCCCTGAGGGCGATTGCGCTCTCCATGCGCCCCGGCGAGCAGGTCACGGGCGGCGAGAACATCGTGGGGATCGATTTCATTCTCGGCGGCAAACGTTAGCAGCAGAACCTCGTCCGACACGAGATGATCGAGAACACCGGCGAGGAAATCCGGCTCGTGCGCGAACGCCCGGATGGATTCGACTGTGATGCCGCTGAGATCCACGAACCGGGCAAACCGGTTATGTTCAGCCGCGATGAAGATAAGCGCCGCAATGGCGAGCTGTTTGGCGGCCCCTTGCCGTTGCCGAGCGTCGCTCGCCGGGCGGGGTCGATCAGGCATGCGAATCCCCTGACGAAAGGCGTATGCGAGCAAACGCCGAGTTTGCTGCCCGATCAAGACCAACTTAATGAGCTGGGGGTAAGCCGGGGCCAGAGTCTCGACGAGACGATAAACTGTCGGATACGTGAAGTGATTCAGATGCAGAGGAGAAGCAGATGCGAAGGAGCCATTTTTCCGTCGCGGGATTGAGCATTATCTTGGCATTGGGTCTGGCCATCTGGGAGGTCTACTTCTTCTGGTATGCGGGAACATTGGGCGGCACGGAAAGCTCGCTTGGGTGGTTCACTCCCGACCGTCTCGGGTTCAATATGGCTTGGCTCGCCGCGCTTTATCTCACGTACCAGCTCATCTCCATTCCGTTCAGCCTGCCGTCGGCCGCCAATCGTTTCCTGGGAGTGATCGACGGCATGGCCTCGCTGGTGCCGCTCGCCGTCGTGCTCATCGTCGTCTTTGGCAAGCCGCATCTGCTCGGCACTGCGCCGCGCTGGGAGGCGGCGATTCTGCTCGTCTTCATAACTATGGTCGACCTTTTCGGCGGCTATACTTTCAACATCGCGCTCAGCCGCCGCATCATGGACATAGCACCGGCCGCGCCCGCCTAACCCTGGAGCGTGCAAGCTGCGGTTGCCGGCATGCTGGGTCCGTATCCTGCATTTTCGCCTTATTCGTCAGGCATTTCTCGGGGCCGACTCACGCATTGTATTTGCGTTTCCGTAACATATCGCGACTAGGTTGGAGCCGCCGGGGTGCTGGGTGCATCCCGATCGGCTGCCGTCTCGCACCGCTTTTGCAGGATGGGGAATGTCAAAGACGGTAATGATCGTGGAGGATAAC
>JBEVJT010000131.1:0-3150 GCA_040510075.1 Xanthobacteraceae bacterium
GGCGGTTCGATCCCGCCTGGCTCCACCAAGTTTCTCAAGGACTTAGCCGGAAATTTGAGCCCTAAATCGTACAGGTCCATCCCCACCGCGAGATCGGCCTGCGAGATATAGATTCTGTCTAGCGAGAGGCCGACCGAGCAGGCGCGAAGGGTAAGGGTAACTCGATGACCGGTCGTGGAAAGCGCACCCGCCTCGAACCGCTGCACTAGACAGTAGCCCTGCCAGTTATCGTTCTCCGGGTCTGAGGTGATGAGCGGGCCTTTATTAAGCGCGTCGACGAGCGGCAATGTTTTGGCCTCTTGCGGAGGTGACCAAGAGCTCGGCGGTGTAGTATAGCGGGCTCGGTATCTATAGAGCGTGTCAGCTTCTAAATCGGTATCGTCTACCTCGCTAAATACCGTAAAAAAAGAAGATGTCGAGCACCGCGCTTAGTTGGCGTAGCGGTTCTGGCTCGTCTTTGCGCTCGCGGAATCGGCGGCTTTGCGGGACCGCACGATCGTCTTGATGGGCCCGCGCGGCATGCCGGACAATTCGCTGATCTTGCGGTCCTGGACCTCGATGAAGGTCCGCGCCGGCGTGTCTCCGTCGAGTCCACCCAGCTCTGCCGCTGGCACTTTGCGGTTAGAGGTCTGCGTCCCGTCTTCATAGATGACGTCGAACAGTACGAAGCCATTGGGGATTTGTTGTTTCTTGCGGGCCATGTGCCTCTCCGATCTAAGACCTTCCGTCGCTCGGGATTTTCTCGGCGTCGGACGTGGGGATTTCCGGGGTATCGCCGCGAGCGGCCTTACGCTTGGCGGCCTCCTCTTCGCGGCGCTGTTGCTTCTCTTGCTTTTTCTGCCCCTTCGCGCGGTTGCGATCCGCGCGCTGCTGGTTGTAGTTGGGCTTGAACGCCATATCGCGTCCTCCTCGTTATTTCTTGCGTGACTTGGAACGCGGCGCGGGCGCGGGTGCAAGCGCTGCGGCTTCCCGATCTTCAGCTTCCTTGGCGAGCCGCAGCGCGCGCAAACGCGCGGTCTTCTCGACCATGGCGTCGTGCTCGCGAGCCTGCTCCTGCATGAAGTTCGATTCCCGCTTCCGGGATTGATTCAACATCGCTTCGGCGTTGCGCCTAGCGGCGCTGGTGCGCGTAGGGATTTTGCTCATGTTAAGTCTCCTAGGAATACATAGGCCGGGCCGAGGCTCCCCGGGCCGCAGACAGGGGCTTGGTGCGCCGGCCGCCGGGTCGCCGCGGCCGCTTGCCTGAAGGTGCGGCAGGAGCGCGGTCCGTATGCCGCCCGAGGGATGCCGTTTCGCCCTGCGCGAAACGATGCGCGGCAATGGCGACGGGGCTTTTGGTCAATCCCTCGATGGCGCGCAGAAATGGCCGTTCGCTCGAATCGCAGAACGAGATGGCGCTTCCTTCGGCGCCGGCTCTGGCCGTTCGGCCGATCCGGTGCACGTAGCTTTCCGGCTCGTTTGGCAGCTCGTAATTAATGACATGCGAAATCAGCGGCACGTCGATGCCGCGCGCGGCGATGTCGGTCGCGACGAGGATGCGCGCCCGCCCGCTGCGAAACGCTTCAAGCGACCGCACCCTGGCGTTCTGCGCCTTGTTGCCGTGCAGCGCCTCCGCGCTCAGAGCGGCCTCCCGCAGGAACTTGCAGACGCGATCCGCACCGCGCTTGGTGCGGGTGAAGACCAACACGCGATCCATGCCCGGATCGGCGAGCAGCGCCGTGAGCAGATCACGCTTGACCTGGGCCTGAACGAAATAGACGCTTTGATTGATGCGCTCGGCTGAGACATTCGCCGGAGAAACGTCGATACGTACGGGATCGCGCAGGATTTCCTGGGCAAGCTTGGCGATATCAGGCGGCATGGTGGCGGAGAACAGGAGCGTCTGCCGTTCCTTGCGGCATGCGGCGATGATCTTCCGCACGTCGCGGATGAAGCCCATGTCCAGCATGCGGTCGGCCTCGTCGAGGACGAGGATCGAGACTGCGTCGAAGCTGACATGGCGTTGTGCACAGAGATCGAGCAGTCGTCCGGGCGTGGCGATCAGGATGTCGACTCCTTGTGCCAGCGCCCGAACTTGCTGTCCCTGTCCCACTCCGCCGAAGATGACGGCCGAGCGCAAGTCGAGGCCGCGCCCATAGGCACGGAACCGCTCGCCGATCTGGCCGGCGAGCTCGCGCGTCGGGGCAAGGATGAGCGCGTGCGGCCGTCGCGGCTCGCGCTTGAGGCGCTGCGTGGCGAGGCGTTGCAGAATCGGAAGAGCGAAGGCAGCGGTCTTCCCGGTGCCCGTCTGGGCGATGCCGAGCAAATCCCTGCCTTCGATCAGGCGAGGGATGGCCTGCACCTGAATTGGGGTCGGTTTGAGGTATTTCTCGCTCCTGAGAGCGCGCCGCAAAGGCTCGCTCAGGCCGAGGTCGTCGAAAGAACCAAGTGTCACTTAGAATTATCCTTATGCGCCAAAACCCCGTGAAGAAACGGGGCGATGGCGGCATTTAAGCCGAGTCCCACGCGCTGACTGGGACCAACCGATTGATTGAAAAATTGACCCGGGATGAAACGCCGCAAAGATGTGCGGCAGCTCCGCGCGATCGCGAGCAATTCGAATGATGCGAAGATGGGCTGCAGGCGCCGTGAAGTCAAGGTCGGATTTCGTTAAGCATCGCGCAGCGCCGCCCCTGCTCCGCTACACGGAAAGTTGTTGTTGAGTGCGGTCCTGCATCAAATGCGTGTGACTCACGGTCTTTTCGATACCAAATCGAGCTGCTTCCCCCATATTTCCTTTTCGTGTGCTCACCTGAGCACAACTGGGGACATGAAGTGATCAATCAAAGTACTTCCTGCGGAGCTTGGGCATGACGCTGTTCGTGCTGGCCTATCTTGCGGGCGTGCTGACCATCTTGAGCCCGTGCATCCTGCCGGTGCTGCCTTTCATCTTTGCCCGCGCCGATCGCCCGTTCTTGAGGAGCGGGCTGCCGCTGCTTCTTGGCATGGCAGTGACCTTCGCCGCCGTCGCCTCGCTTGCGGCCGTGGCCGGAGGCTGGGCCGTCGCCGCCAACCAATACGGCCGGATCGCCGCTATGATCCTGCTGACCGTGTTTGGCCTCGCTCTGATCTTCCCGCAGCTCTCCGATTGGCTCACAAGGCCGCTTGTAG
>JBEVJT010000132.1:0-19371 GCA_040510075.1 Xanthobacteraceae bacterium
CGATCTTCCCGCTACGCAGTCGCCTCAGAACGACAATTTGGCAAGCAATCAGGCGGCCTTCTTTCTGACTTCCGCCTCGAGCAGCACTCCCATAATGTCGCTCTCTTTCATTACGAGATATTCGATGCCATCGATCTCCCCTCCGGTTCGACGTGCCACAAGTCACACGAAGGCAGCTTGGGCCAACCCCAAAAAATAAAACAAATTATGCGCTTTACTGATACTGGGCAGATTCGAAATCGCGGGTCAGCCAGCGACCAGTCGATCTTTCCATTCCCAGTTTTCATATTTATCCGCGCTCTGTCGAATATGAGTATATCGCTTCAAGCTGGTCCAGCTACGGTGTCCTGAAACAACTGCCACTTGGGGAATAGTCCGGCCCATTTCGAACAAGCGCGAAATCCCCTCGTGTCGAAGATCATGTAGATCTTCGATACCAAGAATGCGACACGCGCGTGTGAATGCAGCGCTTATTGCGTCAGTGGAGTAAGGGAACATTTCTGGTGCAACATGGGGCATCGAGTTAATGATTGCGATCGCCTCGGGCGGAAGCTCGCAGTAGACATTATTGCCTTTCTTGTCACCGGGATGCTTCATGTCGCGAACGAGGACGCGGTCCTCGTGCAAATCGTCCCATCGCAGCAGGGTGATCTCTTCCTGCCGTCGCGCTGAGAACAGTGCGAACGCGACAATTTTTTGCATTGGTATGGAGGAGGGGCGGTGCTCTCCAATCCGACCGAAGTGCTCCATCAGGCGGTCGAGCTCCTCTCGTGTCGGTCGACGCGTGCGCTCTGTGGCCTTTCTGATGAGACCCATTTTCTTTATGACGGTAAGAGCATCATCGAATTCCTGCCGCGACAGCGGATAGCCCCATGCTGGTCTGGCAACGGCGAAGATGTTGGACAGATGCGAGAAGTAGTTACCGCAGGTCTGCGGCTCCATGCTCTGGTTCAACTCTTTTGCGAACGACACCAGCGTGCGGCTGGTGATCTCGCTGCATTTGATCTCGCCGAGATCGCTGTTCTTAAGCGTCTTCAACACCTGCGCCTTGGTCCCGTGCACCACGTTCTTCGATTCCGCAATGTAACGGTCGATGACGACCGACAGCGTGGGATCATCCTTGCGCTCAAGGCCGCCAGGGCGTTTGAGCTCGGATTCGCGTTTCACGATCCAGGCATTGGCGGCGGGTTTGCGGTCGAAGGTCTGCGCCTCGCGATGCACGGTGAGGCCATCCTTTTTGATGACGATCTGGGCGGTGAAGGCCCTCGAACCGTCTTTGCGATTGCGTTCGATTATCGTACCCATTTTGCTGCCGTGTCAGTCGGTCGTGTTAGTTGGTCCCTCCAAAAACTCGGTACGACATGGACCCGACTAGTACGACAATGTCGTAACCATGGGCGTGAAAATGGGTCAAAATGAGCCGAAGACGGTACGACATCGACGTCGATGGAAATGAACCAAGTGACTGGTAAAACTGAAAAATACGTGCAGAGTTGGTCCCACCGATTCTGTGTCGCACCTATGATGGATTGGACGGACTGGCACTGCCGGTTCTTCCATCGGCAGCTCACGCGACGCGCGCGCATGTATACGGAAATGATCACGACCGGCGCAGTACTGCATGGAAGCCGCGCCCGCTTGCTGGCCTACGATGTCAGCGAACATCCGGTGGCGCTCCAGCTCGGCGGGTGCGAGCCGGAGAAGCTCGCCGCATGCGCCGAAATCGCCGCCGATTTCGGCTACGACGAGGTCAATCTCAATGTCGGCTGCCCGTCGGATCGCGTCCAGGAAGGACGCTTCGGCGCGTGCCTGATGGCAGAGCCGGCCCTCGTCGCCGATTGCGTCGCGGCCATGAAAGCGAAGGTGAAAATTCCGGTCACGGTCAAATGCCGCCTGGGCATCGACGAGCAGGATCCCGAAGCCGCATTGGAAGCGATTGCCCAGGCAGTACAGCAAGTGGGCGTGGATGCGCTCATCGTGCACGCGCGCAAGGCCTGGCTTTCGGGACTTTCGCCGCGCGAAAACCGCGATGTCCCTCCGCTCGATTACGAGCGCGTGTACCGGCTCAAGGCGGACCGTCCCGATCTCACGGTGATCATCAACGGCGGTATTGCGGACCTCGCGCAGGCGCAGGTGCACCTCGCGCATGTGGATGGGGTGATGATGGGCCGCGCCGCCTATCAGCAGCCCTGGCGATTGCTCTCAGTCGATCCTGTCCTCTTCTCGATACCGGCAGCCTTCGATTCAGCCCTCGCGGCCGCGGAAGCACTCATTCCCTACATCGAGCGCGAGCGTGCGGTCGGAACGCCTCTCCACGCGATCACGCGGCATGTCCTGGGACTGTTTGGCGGCGTTCCAGGTGCGCGCGCATTTCGCCGTCACCTCGCCATCGAGGGCGTGAAGCGAGATGCTGGGGTTGCTACGTTCCGTGCTGCACTGGCGCACATTCGCCCCGAAACCGCGGAATCTATCGAGCCTGCGATCTCGTCCTGCTCTAGTTTTTTTGGGGGAGCGTGATCTTTTTTGAAAACCGGCTCCCACCCCGCATCACGTGCGGGGCAGGCTTTTCGGGATCATGCTTTATGGATAACCGCGCAGCAGCAGGCGGTCACCACGCACTTGCCAGCTTTCCAGCCGGTTCAGAAAGCTCATGCCAAGGAGATTGCTGCGCAGCTGTCCGGGCTGTGCGATCAGCGCTGGCACGGATCGCTCGGTAATGCCGCCGATGGAGACGCGGTCGAGCGTGACGGGTGCTGCGCGCGCCCGCCCGTTCGCCGTCTCCACTTGAACCGAGTAGTTGAGTACCTCGATGGGCAAGCCTGCGGCCTTCGCGGCCTCGGGCGTAAGCACGACCGCGGTCGCGCCCGTATCGAGCACCATCGGCACGCGCGCGCCATTAATCTGCGCGCTGACGGAAAACCCGCCGCCCAGCGCGCGCGTGATCTCGACCGTGTGCCCCTTGCTCACGGCACGCCCAGGCACGAAGGTCGCCAGTACCCGATCGGCGACTTCGCCCAGTTCGAATCGGTACGTGTAGCCAAGCGCCAGAGTGAGCACGATCAGTCCCCACGCCAGCAGCGCGCGAAGAGCTTGTGAGAAGCGCAGGCGTGAAAGTGCGAGGATAAGAAGACCGGCAACTGCCAGCGCCGCGATTTTCGCCTCGGTAGACGCCGCACCAACGCCAAGGAATTCGGTCCAGGCGCCTCCATTCTGCTGCAGGACAAACACCCCAAGCACCGCCAGGGCAAACAGCAGAATCCAGAAGAGCGGGCGCACGTCGGTCATTTTTCAGAGCGTGAAATTGTCGGGCGAAGATAAGGATAGCGGCGCTGAACGCAAACCGGTAAGCGATGACAGGGTAGAGGCGTATCCGTTTTGGGCGCGAGTGAACGGAACGCGAGCTCAGGTGCCCAGCCCGAGGAGGCGCCGCAGCGCGCTTGCACTGGCCAAAACGCCGCCCTCCGGCTCGGGCGGCGGTGCCGTCGCCTGCAGGGCAGGGGAGGGTTCCGCTAGCGGAGCAATTGCCGACATGACCCGTTCGGGCGGGAAGGTGACAATCACCTCGGTACCGATTCGCAGTTTCGATTTCAGAGTGAACGTGCCGCCGTGGAGGTCGATTAGGTTCTTTGCGATCGGCAATCCCAGTCCGGCTCCCTGCTCGGCTGATTTTATAGAATTGCTCCCTTGCCCGAACGAGGCAAGCACGATGGGTATTTCCTCTTCGGGAATGCCGCTGCCGGTATCTTTGACACTCAAATATTGTCCACCGGATGCCGTCCAGCCGGCCTTGAGCCAGATCTCGCCTCCAGGAGGGGTGAATTTGATGGCATTGCTCAGGAGATTGAGACAGATCTGGCGTACTTCGCGCTGATCTGCCCACAGCCGGGGCATCTCGGCTTCGAACAGCTCATGAATGGTAAGGCCGCGGCTCCTGCCGCGCATCTGTAACAGATGACTGCACTCGCCCACCACGTGCACGAGCTCAATCGGCTCCTCGTTGAGCTCGTAGCGCCCCACCTCGATGCGCGAGAGATCGAGTATCTCGTTGATCAATCCGAGAAGGTGCACTCCCGAATTGTGAATGTCCGCGGCGTAGTCCTTGTATGCAGGCACGCTGTGCGCTCCGAAGATCTCGCCCTTCATCACTTCGGAAAAGCCGAGAATGGCGTTGAGTGGCGTTCGTAGTTCATGGCTCATCTGTGCGAGAAAACGCGATTTCGCCACGTTCGCGGCCTCGGCCCGGTAGCGCGCCTCGTCGGAGATCGCCTTCGAGGCCTCAAGCTCTCCGATAAGGGCGTCCTTTTCCGCACGTGCCTCGAGCGTTGCCAGGGCCGTGTAATAGAGCCCCGATACACAAGCAGCGTGAAATAGCCCTCCGCAACAAGCGTGAGGATGGCGAGCACGTAATGGTGCAGGTTTCCACGCAGCGCAAGATCGAGCGCGACGGCCGCGGTCACCGGCACGATCGCGGCCACCACGGCCATCGGCACGCTGGAAGCCAGCATGCTTGCCAGCGCAACCACGAGCAACATTACGAACAGCATGAACGTGCCCGATTCCTCCTCGACCCCGAGCGGGTGAATGAGGATGAATGTCCAGGACATGCCGAAGAACAGGTCGAGCAGGACGAAGCGGAAGCGCCAGGCGGTGACATTGAGCGCGTTCGGCGACGCAGCGAGAAACTGGCGGCATTTCGTAATTATCACCGCGTGGATCATGAGTACCGCACTGGTCCAGGTGCCCGCCCGCAATGCGCCGGTCCAGAAGCTGTCGATGGTGCCGACAAGCAGCAGCACGACCAGCGAGCCGGAGAGCCGGGTCTGCGCGAAGATCCGCAGCAGCTCGTAATCGAAGGCCGGCCGTGTGCCGCTCGACGAGGTGAGGCGGTCCCGCGCCTCCCGCACGCGCAAAGCAGCGGTTCGCCGCCGCTTTGTCGAGGTCCCGCTGGAAGATGAATCGGCTGATCCGGTTGCCGCGCTCATGAACGATTTCTTAGCCAGTGGTTTCGTGCCAATCTCCCAGCAAAACATTAAGGCCAGCCTTAAGGAGGCGCTAAATGTCATGGCCAATAAACCGTTACTCGCCCTAAGCTGGGGCAGGGAGGAAAAGGCGTGAAGCTTTACGACGGCGGTCGTGCGCCCAATCCCCGGCGCACGCGGATCTTTCTCGCGGAGAAAGGCCTCAAGGTGCCGACCCAGCAGGTTGACCTCGGCGCGCTCGAGCAAATGAACCCCGACTACGCCGAGATCAATCCGCTCAAACGCGTGCCCGCGCTGGTCCTCGACGACGGCATGGTGCTGACCGAGTCGGTGGCGATCTGCCGCTACTTCGAGGGGGTCCATCCGGAACCTCCCTTGTTTGGACGTGACGCTTTGGAGAGCGCGCGGGTCGAGATGTGGAATCGCCGGCTTGAATTGAATCTCCTATTCGCGGTCGCGCATGTGTTTCGTCATACGCATCCCGCCATGAAGGAAATGGAAGTGCCGCAGGTGCCCGCCTGGGCCGAAGCCAACAAGCCGCGCATCGTGGAAGTCCTCGGCATCGTGGACCGTGAACTTGCCGGTCGCCGTTTCATAACCGGAGATACGTTCACCATCGCCGACATCACCGGCCTGGTCGCGCTCGACTTTATGAAACCGGCGAAACTATCGGTCCCGAACGAGCTGGCGCACGTGCGTCGCTGGCATGCCGAGCTTGGCGCGCGCCCGAGCGCGCCCGCCTGACATGCGCCTGACGATCGCAGGTTCGGGCGATGCGTTCGGCTCCGGCGGGCGTTTCAACACATGCTTTTACCTGGAAACTGCGAAAGGCGTATTGCTTGTTGACTGCGGCGCTTCTGCCCTGATCGGGTTGAAGGCGATAGGGCTCGATGCATGTCGCGTCGATGCCATTGTCCTTTCGCACCTGCACGGAGATCATTTTGGCGCGCTGCCATTTCTGCTGCTTGATGCCCAGTTTCTCGCCGGGCGCGACCGGCCGCTCCTGATTGCGGGACCGCCCGGCACGCGCAACCGCATCGCGGAAACACAGGAGATGTTCTTCCCCAGGTCATCGCGCAACAAGTGGCGCTTTGACTGGGATGTTCGGGAAATAGAGCTGCAACGCACGACCGATATCGTCGGCCATTCGATCATTACCGCCGAGGTCGTGCATTACTCCGGGGCGCCGTCGACGGCCCTGCGAGTGAGCGATGGCGAGCGCATCTTTGCCTATTCGGGCGATACGCAATGGACGGACGCATTGATCCCGATCGCTGACGGCGCCGATCTCTTCATCGTGGAATGCTATGCGTATTCCGGCGATCCGCCAGGGCATCTGACCTGGGTCACTCTGCGGCCGCGCCTCAAGGAGCTGCGCGCCAAACGCATCATGCTAACCCACATGAATCCCACCATGCTCGAGCGAGTCGATGAAGCGCGTGCCGCGGGTCTTCTTATCGCGGAGGACGGCGGGGTACTTGAGTTCTGATCCCTGGAGAGCAGGCCTAATTAGCGTTCGAGGCGCGCGATCAGGCTGGACGTGTCCCAGCGCCGTCCGCCCATCTTCTGCACTTCCGCATAGAACTGGTCGACCAGCGCGGTGACCGGCAGGTTGGCGCCATTGTTGCGCGCTTCGCCGAGACAGATGGAAAGGTCCTTGCGCATCCAGTCTACCGCAAATCCGAAGTCGAACTTGCCAGCCATCATGGTCTTGTAGCGGTTCTCCATTTGCCAGGATTGGGCCGCGCCCTTCGATATGGTTTCGATCACCGCCTGCACGTCGAGCCCCGCCTTTTTTGCGAAATGAATGCCCTCGGAAAGCCCTTCGACCAGACCGGCAATGCAAATCTGATTGACCATCTTGGTGAGCTGGCCGGCGCCAGCGCTCCCCAACAGCTTGCACATGCGTGCGTATGCGGCGATCACCTTTTCGGCGCGAGCATAGGGCTCGGCATCGCCGCCGCACATGACCGTGAGCACGCCGTTTTCGGCACCCGCCTGTCCACCTGACACGGGAGCATCCACGAAGGCGAAGCCGCGCTTCTTTGCCTGCTCATAAAGTTCCCGCGCGACCCCGGCGGATGCCGTGGTGTGATCCACAAAAACGGCCCCGGGCACCATGCCGTCGAACGCGCCATCCTGGCCCAGGGTGACCTCGCGGAGATCATTGTCATTGCCGACACAAGACATGACGAAATCCTGGCCCGCGGCGGCTGCCTTGGGGGTTGCCGCCCGCCGCCCGCCGTGTTGCGATACCCATTTCTCGGCCTTGGCCGCCGTGCGGTTGTACACCGTGACCTCGTGGCCGCCCTTGTTCTTGAGGTGTCCCGCCATCGGAAACCCCATCACGCCAAGACCGAGAAATGCCACTTTCGCCATTTTGCCCTCCGTAAACGCACTGCCATTCTGAGAAACGCGGACTTATATCTTGTCTGATGCGCCGGTGTACCGGGCGCGTCAATCTTTCTTGCATTGGGCGGTCGTGCCACCCAGTGCTGATCCTAAAGCCAAGAGACTCCATGCAATGAGCGTCAGGAAGGAACAGGTGCTCGCCGCGCTCGAGCAAGTGAAATCTCCCGACGGCCTTCCGTTGCCGAAGAGCGGGACGCTTTCAGACGTCGTTGCGAGCGATGGAAAAGTGTTCTTTTCCATTACGGTCGATGCGGTTGCAGTGAAGGCATGGGAGCCGGTGCGAAAGCGTGCCGAGGAGGCGGTGCGCGCGATGCCCGGCGTGCGATCCGCTCTGGTGGCGCTGACGGCCGAGCGCAAGGGCGGCTCTGCCCGTCCGGCTGAGCCTTCTCCTCCTTCCCGTCAAACGGGGGCGCGTGCGGAGTCGGTCCAGGGCGTGCCGGGCGTTGCCTCGATCATCGCGGTGGCTTCCGGCAAAGGCGGCGTCGGCAAGTCCACCACGGCGGTCAATCTGGCACTCGGGCTCAGCGCGCTTGGCCTGAAAGTCGGCATTCTCGACGCCGATATCTATGGACCCTCGATGCCGAAGCTCCTTGCCATCCGGGAACGCCCGCAGACGGTGGGTGGCACGCGATTGAAGCCGATCGGCCGCTACGGCCTCGCCGTCATGTCCATCGGGTTTCTCATCGACGAAGAAACGCCCATGATCTGGCGCGGCCCCATGGTGATCTCGGCACTGACGCAGATGCTGCGCGAAGTGGAATGGGGTACGCTCGATGTCATGGTCGTAGACATGCCGCCCGGCACCGGAGATGCCCAGCTCACCATGGCCCAGCAGGTGCCGCTCAAGGGCGCCGTCATCGTCTCCACGCCGCAGGATCTCGCGCTCATCGACGCGCGCCGCGGCATTTCCATGTTCAGGCGGGTGAACGTGCCGGTGCTCGGCATCGTCGAGAACATGAGCTATTTCGAATGCCCGCAGTGCGGGACGCGCTCCGACATATTCAGTCATGGGGGAGCGCGGCACGAAGCCGAGCGCCTGGGCGTGCCCTTCCTGGGTGAGGTGCCGCTGCATATGAGCATTCGTGAGAAGTCGGATGCCGGCTTGCCGGTGGTCGCCACCGAGCCGGACGGGCCGCATGCGGCGATATACCGCGAGATTGCCAAGGCGGTACGCGATCAGCTGAATGTTGCAGGCGCGTCGCGCGTCGCCCCCAAGATCGTCATCGAGGCTTGATGCTCCGCCGGCCTCTCTGCTAGCGCGTAATAGATCGCGCGCGGCATTTCCCTTGCGCCAGCGTTTGAACGACAATCTAGGCGCGATTTTCGACAGGACCTGCGCGCGCACTGGCGCACCTTCAGGAGGAAAATACCCATGAAAAGGCGTGAATTTCTAACCGCAGCAGGCGCTGGGATGGCGACATCACTGATTGCTGCCCCGGCCATCGCCCAGTCAGCTCCAGAACTGAAATGGCGATTGACGGCAAGCTGGCCAAAATCCCTCGACACGCTCTACGGCAGCTGCGAGACGATGGCCAAATACGTCGCCGAAGCCACCGACAACAAGTTTCACATTCAGGTTTTTGCGGCCGGTGAGATCGTACCTGGCCTGCAAGTTCTTGACGCTGTGCAAAACAATACGGTCGAGATGAATCACACCGCGACTTATTATTTCATCGGCAAGGAACCCACCTGGGCGCTGTTCTGTGCCGTGCCTTTCAGCGTGAACGCGCGCCAGCAGAACGCATGGTATTACGAGGGAGAAGGTCTGAAGCTCATGAACGACTTCGCGAAGAAGTCGAACGTCTATTGTTTGGTCGGCGGCAATACCGGCGCGCAAATGGGCGGCTGGTTCAGAAAAGAGATCAAGACCGTCAACGACCTGAAGGGATTGAAATTCCGCATTGGCGGTTGGGCGGGAAAAACGCTGCAGAAACTGGGGGTGGTTCCGCAACAACTTGCCGGTGGCGATATCTATCCTGCGCTCGAAAAAGGTACCATCGACGCTGCCGAGTGGGTGGGTCCGTATGACGACGAAAAGCTCGGCTTCCACAAGGTGGCTCCTTATTATTATTATCCCGGCTGGTGGGAAGGAGGGACCGCCAACCACTTTATGATCAATCTGGACAAGTGGAACGAGCTGCCGAAAGGCTATCAGGCCATCGTTACAGCAGCTGCGGCTCTCTGTGCCGTGGAGCAGCAGGGCAGATACGATGCGCGCAACCCAGCGGCGCTGCGGCGGCTGCTTGCCGCGGGAACCAAGCTCCAGCCTTTCTCGCAAGCCATCATGGAGGCGTGCCTCAAGGCGTCACAGGAAGTGAACGCCGAGGCATCCGCCAGCAGCCCGGACTATAAGAAGGTCTGGGACTCTCTTCATGCATTCCGCAATGAAGAGTACTTCTGGTGGCAAGTCGCCGAGTTCAGCTACGATAATTTCATGATCCGAACCGGAGTGCGCGCCTAGCGCTACCCACACGGTATCTGCCGACATGAAGCCCGCCCGGTAGACCCCGGTCTGCCGGGCACCTGTTTGAGGGAGGGAGCAAATGCAGCGTCGTCGTTTTCTGAAACTCGGCGGCTTTGCGGCCGCGGCCACCACGCTTGCCAAACCGGCCATAGCGCAATCCACGCCGGAGCTGAAATGGCGGCTTACGTCGAGCTTTCCGAAATCGCTCGACACGATCTACGGCGCGGCCGAAGTGTGCGCCAAGGCTGTCGCCGAGGCGACCGACAACAAATTCCAGATTCAGGTATTCGCAGGCGGTGAAATCGTGCCGGGCTTGCAGGCGGCGGATGCCGTGCAAAGCGGGACGGTGGAGATGTGCCAGACCGCCTCGTATTACTATTTCGGAAAGGACCCGACTTTCGCCTTCGGCACCGCAATACCCTTCGGTCTCAACAGCCGCATGCAGACAGCATGGATGTATTTCGGTGGCGGCATGGAGCTGATGAACGAGTTCTACAAGAAGTTCAACATCTACGCGATTCCGGCCGGCAATACCGGCGCGCAGATGGGCGGCTGGTTCCGCAAGGAGATCAAGGAAGTGTCTGATCTCAGCGGGCTCAAGATGCGCATCGGCGGGTTTGCCGGCCGGGTGATTTCAAAGCTCGGTGTGGTGCCCCAGCAAATCGCGGGCGGAGACATTTACCCCGCGCTGGAAAAAGGCACGCTCGATGCCTGCGAGTGGGTCGGTCCTTACGATGATGAAAAACTCGGATTCCACAAGGTCGCGCAATATTACTATTACCCGGGATGGTGGGAGGGTGGGCCCATGATCCACAATTTCATCAATATGGATAAGTGGAACGCGCTGCCTCCGGCATACAAATCGCTCATCCGCACCGCCTCCTCGCTTGCCAACGAAACCATGCAGGCCAAGTACGACGCCGGCAATCCCGCCGCGCTCAAGCGGCTGATCGCAGGCGGCGCGCAACTGCGACCATTCTCGCCGGCGATCATGGATGCATCGCTGCGGGCGGCGCTCGATCTTTATTCCGAGGTCTCCAGCACGAACGCCGACTTCAAGAAGGTGTGGAACGCTTTGCTCGCCTTCCGCAATGACCAGTATTACTGGTGGCAGGTGGCTGAGCTGACCTATGATGCGTATCTAGCCCGCAACCGGTTGCGGACCTGATTGCCGCTCCACGACGATCAACGCAGTCAATCAGCTGCTGAGCGGGCGTGTTTTTCGGCTTGGCTACGCCACTGCGTCATGGCCGGGCTTGTCCCGGCCATCCTACTGCGGCGGGCCGATCTCCAAATCTTTCGTGCGGCATACCGGGCTTTTCGCCAGTCGCGCGCTTTGTCACTGAGACTGAGGAAGTGGCCCAAGCTGCAGCGGCGGCGGCAGTTCCGGTTGCTCGATCTCGATTTTCACCTTTGAAGGATCTATGCGCGTGCTGCGGTCGATCCAGTAGGTCACCGATCCTGGCCAGAGGATGACGATCAGGACCAAAATCACTTGCAGCACGACCCACGGAATGGCGCCCCAATAGATTTCCGAAGTCTTGATCGAGGGGGGCGCAATGCCGCGCAGGTAGAAAAGCGCAAAGCCAAAAGGCGGATGCATGAAGCTGGTCTGTACATTCGCGCAGATCAGGACTCCAAACCAGATCAAGTCTATGCCGAGCTTGTCGGCGACGGGAGCAAGCAGGGGGATGATGATGAAGGCGATCTCGAAGAAATCGAGAAAGAATGCGATGACGAAAATGAATGCGTTGACGAACAGGAGAAAACCGATCTGACCACCGGGCAATGCGATCAGCAGATCCTCGATCCACACCTTGCCGCCTACGCCCTGGAAGATCAGGCTGAAAGTCCGCGCGCCGATGAGGATGTAGACTACCATCGCGGTGATGCGCATGGTGGTTGACATGCCCTGATACAGCAGCTTCCAGGTGAGGGTGCGATAGGAAGCGGCGAGCGCGATTGCTCCGACCACTCCCAATGCACCGGCCTCGGTCGGGGTAGCAAGGCCCATGAAAATCGTTCCCAGCACCAGGAAGATCAGCCCAAGCGAGGGGACGATGCCCCATAGGCAGCGCTTCCAGAGCTGCCACCCCTGCAGCGTGCGCGCCTCCTCGGGCAAGGCCGGAACATCCTTGGGCCAGAATATGCTGAGAATGAACACCCAGATGCAGAAGAGTGCGACTTGAATGATGCTCGGCCCGATCGCCCCTGCATACATGTCGCCGACCGAGCGGCCGAGCTGATCCGCCAGAACAATCAGCACCAGCGAAGGCGGAATGAGTTGGGTGATGGTGCCTGAGGCGGCGATCACGCCCATCGTGTGCCGCGTTGAATAGCCGTATTTAAGCATAGGCGTCATGGAAATGACGCCCATGGCGATCACCGAGGCAGCGACCGTACCGGTAATCGCGCCCAGAATCGCTCCGACGAATATCACGGCATACGACAGGCCCCCTCGCACCGGACCAAACAACTGACCGATGGAGTCCAGCAAATCCTCGGCGAGCCCGCAGCGCTCAAGGATGGCGCCCATCAGGGTAAAGAACGGGATGGCAAGAAGCAGGTCGTTCGAGACGATACCGAACAGCTGGTAGGTCAAATTGCCCAGAAAGTCCGGCTGGATGAGACCGAGTTCGATACCGATGAAGCCGAAGAACAGACCGGTTGCGGCGAGTGAAAACGCAGCTGGAAAGCCGATCAGCATGAAGAGAACCATGCCGCCGAACATCAGGGGCGCCATGTTCTCCCGAACGAAGGGGATCATTGCAGCGGCTTCTCGTACTCGAACTGCAACCGATGATGATGAATCAGCGCTTCAATGCGCTTGATCAGTTCCGAGACGCCCTGGAGTGCCATCAGCGCAAAGCCAACCGGGAGCACGAGCTTGACCGGCCAGCGAATGAGCCCGCCCGCGTTCGATGACATTTCCTGGATATGCCAGGATTCCACGAACCAGGGCCAGGTGAAGTACATGAGGATGATGCAAATCGGAAACAGAAAGAAAATGATGCCCAGAATATCGATCCCGATACGTGTACGCTCGGAAACGGACGAGAACAGCAGGTCGACGCGTACATGCTCGTTGAGCCTGAGCGTATGGGGGGCGCCCAGCATGACCATGCCGGCAAACATGTACCACTGCACTTCAAGCCAGGCATTTGAGCTGAGGCTGAATGCGTAACGGCTCATGGCATTGCCGGCGCTGATCAGACATGCAAGCAATACGAGCCAGTTGGCGACCTCGCCGAAACGATCGTTGATAAAGTCGATCGCCCGACTGAGTTTAAGTAAAGGCTCCACGCACCTTCCCTGGTGTCACAGGCCGCCGATGCGGGACGCGCATCCACCCAGTTGCCGCCGCCGCAAGCTTCCTAAACGGCCATGCGGTCGTCAACGGGATTTCCTAATCGAGCGAGGATTTGGAGCTTTATTTTGGCGGACGCACGCGTAGGCCGCCCTTAGCCTCCGGTCACGCTCATGTGACGGGAAAGGGCGGGGCGCCGATGACGCCGGTCGATGACGAAATCGTGTCCTTTGGGCTTGCGGGAAATCGCCTCCTGAATGGTGTCCTCGAGCATATCGTCGCTCGCTGAAGCACGCAGAGGCTTGCGCAAATCCGCCGCGTCTTCCTGCCCGAGACACATGTACAGGGTGCCCGTGCAGGTGATCCGCACGCGATTGCACGATTCGCAGAAGTTGTGTGTCAGTGGCGTGATGAAGCCGAGTCGTCCGCCGGTTTCGCGCACATTGACGTAGCGGGCCGGACCGCCGCTGCGGTAATCGACATCGGTGAGGGTGAACTGTTGCGACAGGCGGGCGCGAACCATCGAAAGTGGCAGGTATTGGTCGAGCCGGCCGGCGCCGATCTCGCCGAGCGGCATAACTTCGATCAGCGTCAGCTCCATTCCCCTTGCGTGCGCCCATTCCAGAAGCGTCGGCAGCTCGTCCTCATTAACACCTTTGAGCGCCACAGCATTGATCTTGACGCTGAGGCCCGCAGCCTGTGCCGCGTCGATCCCAGCGAAGACCTTCGACAGTTCACCCCAGCGGGTGATTGCCCTGAACTTGTCAGGGTCGAGCGTGTCGAGCGAGATATTGACGCGCCGAACGCCATAATCCGCAATCTCGCGAGCGTATTTCGCCAGCTGGGAGCCGTTGGTTGTGAGCGTGAGCTCGTCGAGGGTTCCGACCGAGAGGTGCCGGGACAGCGAGGCGAAGAGGCCCATGATTCCGCGGCGAACCAGAGGTTCTCCGCCTGTCAATCTGAGCTTTCTCACGCCTAGCCGGATGAACGCGCTACAGAGCCGGTCGAGCTCTTCGATGCTGAGAACCTCCGCCTTGGGTAAAAAAGTCATGTTCTCCGCCATGCAATAGACGCAGCGGAAATCGCATCGGTCTGTCACCGAAACGCGTAAATAGGTGATGGCGCGCGCGAACGGATCGACCAGCGCGGGCGCTGCACGCCCCACAATGGCAGGCTCGGTTATCTGTAAGGTCATCGCACGATCATTCAGGGGCCGCTATCGTATTCCGCGCGAGAAACAAGTATCGAGCGGATGCAATGCCGAGGATAATAAACCCCGTCAGCGCATCGTTCAGAATGCGCTTTGTGGGCTATGATATGGGAATTGTGGCTGAGATCAGCCAGATCGTAAAGCGTTCCCGCGGCGAATAAGGCCGCAGGACGTATTTCCCGGCCCGGTACTTACCTCGATGGCCAAGGATAGTTGGTGGCTGAAGCGGCTGCTTCGGGTGGATTGGCCGGCATGGCTGGTGGTACCGATCCTGGTGCAGGCGCAGCTGACGCAACCGGAGCCATGGCTGCGGGCTTGGAACTTGCTACGACCGGTTTCCTCTTGTGCTTCTTCTTAATCGGGGCGGCGGGAACTGGCTGCAGCTCCGCATAGACGGGGTTTGGCGAAAGGCGTGCCGAGGCACCGAAGCCGCTCGACCCTTCAGACTTAAGCGCAACGGTCTGGGTCTGGTAACCCGCTAGCGTAAAGCCCGCTGAAAGCTCGGGCGCGACCTGGACAGACAACTCGCAAGGTGTGCGGCAGGCCTGCCCCGACGACATTTTCACCTCTGCTCCCGGAGGCTCCGACTCGAACCGTACCGTTTCGGTGGGAGGCGATGAGTTGAAAAAACTCAGGTTCGGCATGGAGGCAGAACACGCGGCAACGGTAAAGCCACATGCCACGACGGCAATGACACGGCTCATGCTAAGATCCCACCACTTGGCGACTCGAGCGCCGCCTACCCCACTTACGACCATACGAGCGTGCCGGGACCCGCAACCCAAGATCCCCGCCCCATGGGTGCGAGCCTTGAGGTTCGCGCGCAAGTGTGGCTAAGTTGAGATGGCGGTCCGCGGGCTATTTCGGGGGCTCGAGCCGGGCATCCAGTAGCTCGAATACCACGCGTGGCAGTTCGGAAAATGCGCTGATTACGCGCGCCGCCCCTAATTCGGCTACGGGAATTTTGCTGTAACCATAATCCACGGCAATGACCGGAATGCCCGCTGCGTGGCCGGTCGCGATATCGGTAATGGAGTCGCCCACCATGATGGCGCGCCTTTCCGCCCCGCCGGCGCGCGCTATGGTGCCCCGCAATGGCTCGGGGCGCGGTTTCTGCAACTTAAACGTGTCTCCGCCGGAAATAGCAACAAAATGTTGCAATAGTCCCAGTTTGTCCAAAAGCCGTACTGCGAGCCATTCGAGCTTGTTCGTGCACACGGCGAGGCGGCAGCCCCGGCTCGCCAGCTCGGGCAATGCACTCTCGACGCCGGGAAACGGACGCGAGCGGTCCGCGATGTGCTCGGCATAATATTCGATGAACTGACGTGTGAGTTCGTCGACCTCCTCGACCGCAATGACGCGTCCCTCGGCCGCAAGCCCCTGCTCGATCATCTTGCGTGCGCCCCCACCAACCATATTGCGCGCAGTGGTGTAATCGACTGGAGGCAAGTCGAGTCGATCGAATATCACGTTGAGGGTTGTGACCAGGTCGGGGGCGGTATCGACGAGGGTACCGTCGAGGTCGAAGGCTATGACAGGAGCGATCATGGTACGGCTAGATGGCGCTGCAGTTCCGTAGGTGGGCGCAGAGGCGGCAGACGCCAGCGAGTATACTCTCGCCTCAATGCAGTCCGAGAATGGGTCATCCGGGTCTGCAAGGATCCTACCCGCGTTTCACAGCATGGATTTTGATCTTGAAGCCCAAAAACGCGCCGCCGCCGCTCGCGCGCTCGACTTCGTGCATTCCGGTATGCACATCGGTCTCGGTACCGGCTCGACGGCGAAGCACTTCGTAACCTTGCTGGGCGAGCGGGTTCGTGCGGGACTGGAAGTCGTTGCGGTGCCGACGTCCGAAGCAACGCGCATCCAGGCGGAGGAGGCCGGGATTCCACTGACCACGCTCGACGAAGTGTCACAGCTCGACCTCGCTATCGATGGCGCCGACGAAATCGGCCCTGATCTCAGCTTGATCAAGGGCGGTGGCGGCGCGCTGTTTCGGGAAAAGATCGTCGCCTGCGCTTCCGCTCGCATGGTCGTCATAGCTGACGAGACAAAATGGGTCTCGATGCTGGGCCGCTTTCCATTGCCCATCGAAGTCGCGGCGTTCGGCTTGGCGGCGACCCGACGAAGGGTAGAGGCTGCCGCGGCCGTACTTGGCTGCTCCGGGCCGGCGATTCTGCGGCGGACCAAGGATGGCCACGTTTTCGTCACGGATGGCGGGCACTGGATTCTGGACGCAGCATTCGAGCGAATTGCGCATCCGAAAGCGCTGGCGGACCGGCTTGATGCGATCACAGGAGTGATCGAGCACGGCCTCTTCATCGGGCTTGCGCAAACAGCCGTCATTGCCGGCGCGAAGGGCGTGCGCGTCATCGAAGGCCCTTCGAACATCAGCTGAGGGGAGGAGTTCAATGTTTTATTGCTGCAATCGAGTTGCTGCGGCATTCGTGGTATTGGCGCTTGCTTCCATGGCGCCCGCTTCGGCGCAACAGCCTTCCGCAACTGCGCTGTCCACCGCAAAAGAGCTCCTTACCGTGAAAGGGGCGATGAGCATCTACGATCCTTTGGTCAATGGAATCGTCGAGAAGGCGAAGCTTGTCTTTCTCAGAACCAATCCCACACTGGGCAAGGATCTCAATGAGATAGCTGCCAAGCTGCGCGCCGAATATGGCCCGCGCATTGCCGAGGTGGTCAACGAAACCGCGAGACTCTATGCGGTGCGCTTCAGCGAGCAGGAGCTCAAGGACGCGCTCGCTTTCTACAAATCGCCGCTCGGCCGCAAACTGATAGCCGAGGAACCGGGACTCGCCGAGAACAGCATGAAATTTGCCGGCGGTTGGGCCGAAAAGCTGGCGGAAGAAGTAGTAGCGAAAATGCGCGCCGAAATGAAGAAACGCGGGCACGAGATCTAAAGCGCGGCGGCACCCAAGGCCGCCGCGGATGGTCGCACGGGAAGTCGATCTCTTCGTCATCGGCGGAGGCTCCGGCGGGGTGCGGGCGGCCCGCATCGCCGCCGGCTACGGCGCGCGGGTCATGCTTGCCGAGGAATACCGCCTCGGCGGAACATGCGTCATCCGCGGCTGCGTCCCGAAAAAGCTCCTGGTTTACGCCGCGCGATTTGCCGATGAATTCCAGGACGCGGCCGGCTATGGCTGGACCGTACCTACTCCGACCTTCGATTGGTCAAAGCTGATCGCAAACAAAGATCGGGAAATCACGCGACTTGAGCTGGCTTACACCACGGCGCTCGAGCGTTCGAAAGTGGAAATTGCCAAGACCCGCGCCGTGCTGGAAGACCGCCACACCGTGCATCTTCTTGCCACAGGCGAAAGGGTACGCGCCGCAACTGTCCTGATTGCGACCGGAGCCGCTCCCTATGCGGGTGCGGCGATTGCCGGACTCGAACACGTTATTTCGTCCAATGAGGCGTTTCACCTGCCGCAATTGCCAAAGCGCATACTCATCCAGGGAGGCGGCTATATCGCGGTGGAGTTCGCCGGCATTTTTTGCGGCCTCGGCTCGGAGGTGACGCTGGTCTATCGCGGCGAAAGCATTTTGCGTGGCTTTGATGATGACCTGCGCGAACACCTGCGCCGCGAAATGGAGCTGCGCGGCATAAAGATCATCTTGAAGCAGACGGTCGCGGCGGTGGAGAAGGTCGAGCATGGCTTCTGCGTCGAACTCTCGGACCGCAAGTCGTTCGTTGTAGATCGGGTGATGTTTGCAACGGGGCGGCGCCCTAGCATCGCGGGGCTTGGGCTTGACGCCGCGGGCGTGCGTCTCGGGCCCAATGGCGGCGTTGCAGTCGACGAATTCTCACGCACCTCGAGCGATAATGTTTATGCTGTCGGCGACGTGACCAATCGCATTAATCTCACGCCTGTCGCTATCCGCGAAGGGCACGCATTCGCAGATACTGTGTTCGGCGGCATCCCGACTGCTGTGGATCATATCAGTGTGCCGACCGCCGTATTCTCAGAGCCTGAGGTCGGGACCATCGGGCTGACCGAGAAGGCTGCCTGCGAGCGGCTCCGTAACGTCGATGTCTACAAGACGTCGTTTCGTCCCATGAAGATGTCGCTCGCCGGACGCGACACGCACGCGTTCTTCAAGCTGGTGGTCGATGCTGATACGGACCGGGTGGTCGGCTGCCACATCGTAGGACCCGATGCCGGCGAAATGATTCAGCTTGCGGGCATCCCTATCAAAATGAACGCAACAAAGGCTGACTTCGACGCGGTAATGGCAGTGCATCCGACCGCAGCCGAGGAACTCGTCACCTTGCGCGACAAGGCGTTGAGCCATCGGCGCGAAGCCGCGGAATAGCTGCGTGCTGGCCAGCGAATCGTCAGGCGTCGCCTGCGCTGGCAGGCCAAGGTCCTGGCGTGTATAACTCCTGCAGCGAAAGCCAAGTGCGGCAAGGGTAGCGGAGCGCGGTTATGCCGGAGCGTTGGACGCGCGAGAGCTGGCGGCGCAAGCCGATCGTCCAGGTCCCCGAATACCCGAACAAGGCGGCACTGGTCGACGTCGAGCGGCAGCTTGCAAGCTTTCCGCCCCTCATCTTTGCCGGCGAGGCACGTGCGCTCAAGAAAGCGCTCGGACGCGCGGCGCGCGGCGAAGCTTTTCTCCTGCAGGGCGGAGATTGTGCCGAGAGTTTTTCGGAACCGACCGCCAACAACGTCAGCGCGAACAATATCCGCGACTTCCTTCGCGTCTTTCTGCAAATGGCGGTGGTGCTTACCTACGGCGCCGCTCTCCCGGTGGTGAAGGTAGGCCGCATCGCGGGCCAGTTCGCGAAACCGCGTACGACGCCGACCGAGAAGCGGAATGGCCAAGAGTTGCCGAGCTACCGGGGCGACATCATCAATGGCGTGGAGTTCACCGAAGAGGCCCGGCGGCCCGACCCGCTTCGCCAGATCGAGGCGTTCCGGCATTCTGCCGCGACGCTGAACCTTCTCCGTGCTTTCGTGCACGGCGGTTATGCGAACCTTAACAACGT
>JBEVJT010000133.1:0-7517 GCA_040510075.1 Xanthobacteraceae bacterium
GCCCTCGGTTCGTTTTTCTTCACGATCGAGCGATCAAGTCCCGCGCGATGGGTGCCATAGTTTGCCTTCGCACGCGGGATCGCCTCAGAAAGAATATCGACCTCCTCCTCCGTGCCCGGCCGTGCTCCGAACAGCACGTCGACCATCTCGTCGAAATTGAACAGCCAGAACGGCAAACGCAGGTTGCGGGGATTGAGCACCAGCGCCTTGTCGGCGAAGGGCCTCCCATATTCGTTATGCGCATCGAGGACGAAGATCCGCAGATTGGGTTGCGTGCGCACAATCTCATGCAGCAAGAGGACGACTGCGCTGGATTTGCCGACTCCAGTCGTGCCTAGCACGGCAAAATGCTTGGAGAGCATGTCGTCGAGATCGACGTAAGCGGTGATGCTGCTGTCCTGCTGCAGGTGACCTATGCCTATCGCGGAGCCGCTTGCATCGTTGTAGACGAGGCGCAATTCTCGCGCGCCAATCGCCAGGACCGGATCGCCTATGGCCGGATAGCTGGTCACGCCGCGCTGGAACACGCGGGCTGGCGCCGCCGAATGCTTGATCTCGCCGATCAGATCGAGATCCGCGGTCGACTGGCAACCCGGCTCCTCCGCGCATACGGTGCCTCGATCGACACGTTGGTGATCACTCCGATGAGCAGAGATTCGGTTGTCAGAATGCCGAGGAATTTACCGACCGTCGCACGAATGGCGTCGAGGTCTTCGATGGGTGGGATCAGAAGGCCAAGCCTCGCCCGCGAGCCGCGAACGGAGACCACCTGGTCTAGAGGCTGACCAAAGGAGGCCGAGACATCACCGCCGGCCGGCTCCGGGTTCAACATTTATTCCTCGTGAAAAAGGAGAGCGCGGCAATTTTCTACATGAGAAGGCGTTAGTGGCGGCTGAATCGATCTGGTTAAGGATATGCTACAAACGAGGATACACACAGAGGAATTAAAGATCGCGGAAGACGGACCGCAGACAATCATCCACGACAACGACATGCAATCCGCTTGCCCGGAATCTTCGACTCACTTAGAGCCCTGCGCAGCGGAGGGAGGGAACCGGCGCTGCATCGGCCGGCACGACGTCCGCAAGACCGCCCGGCTCGCGCGACCCCGGGCGGTCTTTCTTATAGGGCGCAGCTTACCGACGCCGGTGTGGTAGGACGATTCACCCTGATCGGTGATGGTGGGAAACTCACCCAGATTTTCCACCGCCTCGATCGGCTCGATGGGTTCGCCAAACGGTCCGGTGGCGCCCCCGCGCGGAATGGGCTTGGTGGCCAGCTTCTGATTGTCCTCGATCGCGACCAGCTCGCGCGCCATATCTAAATGGCGTTCGCCGAGCGGCTCCCGCCGGCCCTCCTCCTCCCACAGGCGACGCGCCCGCTCGCGCTCGCGCTCTTCAAAATCGGGCATCCGCATCTCCATCGTCTAGAGCAGGATGATTTTTCTTCGACATCCCGCTCTAGCATTTTGTGGAGCATGATCTTTTCCGAAAACCGGTTCCCACTTTTCAGGATCATGCTCTATGCAACATCAACCTGCCTGCGCGCGGGAGGTTCCGGCGGCCCCACGCTTTGCTTCATGCAGACATTTCCAGCGCCCGACGTGCGGTCGGTCCAGCAAGTTTCGCGCGTGCGGAATGACCATGCAGCACGGCAACGGGCACGCCATCGAATAGCGAAGATACGTCGAGGGTCGGCCGACTGGCGTCGAGTTGCTGCGCAAGCAAACTTCGCAGCGTGGAGAAATATCCGGTCGAGACGGTCGCTTTCCAGCTTGCGGGAGACGGCCAGCGGCGCCCGCCGTCAGTCGCGCGCCCAAGCAAACGTGCGGCGATCACGACAACCGCCGTGCGGCCGCTCATTCGAGCGAAAGCGATGATCTCATCGGAGTGCGGGCCGGTGACCTGCAGGGGGTGGTAATCGCCATGAACGAATACGTCGGCGAACTCACGCCGGATCGCGAGCAGCGAATGCGTGAGCGCAAGCTTGATCTTCCCGGTCTCCCATTGCGCCGCCAGCGCGTTCCAATCGGGACGAGACCCCACACCGGCCAACGCTGACGCACGCGCGCGAAAATCGACGGCGCGCCGATTGTCCGGGTCGACAAAGGACAAGTCCCAGAATTCCGTCCCCTGGTAGAAGTCGGCCACACTCGGCATGGCGATTTTCAGCGCAGTCTGGGTGAGGCTGTTCAATGCGCCCAGCAATGCAGCGCGGCGGGCAAACGGTTCGAACGATACGAGAAAGCGAGCAGAACGTCCGCCATCGAGCATTCCTTGCACGAAAGCGGTAAGACCTGCCTCGTAGCTTTCGTCGGGCGCAAGCCAGCTGGTGACCTGTTTTCCTTCGCGCGCGGCTTTCACGACGTAGGACTGCATCCGGCCGATGAAGCCGGCATCCGGATGCGTAAGCGGCCAAGCACCGAGCAGCGCCTGATAAATCATGTATTCGTGCGCGCGAGTCGGAATGCGCCGGCCTTCCGAATGAATGATCAAACTCTCGTTGCATTCGCGCCAATGGCGCACGTTCTGCCGCCACTCGCCAGACAGTTCAGATAATGCAACCAGGCGTGCGCGGGCATCCTCTCCGCGTTTCGTGTCATGGGTGGCCGTGGCGGTGAGACCGCGTCCCTTTCTCGCAACGCGCTCCTTCATGGTTTTGTGGAAGTCAGCAACCGGCAACGCGCTCCCCGCCGGATTGCCTCCCACCTCATTGAGCGCGAGGCAGCGGTAATATCGATAAAAGGCGGTGTCCTCGAGAGACTTCGCCAACATCGGCCCCGTGAATTGCTGCACCTTGAAAGCGAACTGGCGATCGCGGGCAATGCTGTAGCCGCTGCGCTCGCGCGATATGAGATCAAGGGTGAGCGCGTCAGCCAGGAAATCCAAAATGCCGACGTCCGGGCCAAACCAGTCGGCGCGCGCCTTCGCGATGGCCATCGCGATAATCGCCCGATCTTCGCGCGAGGGACCCGAAGGCGTGATGTAGGTCCGATAGACCGAAAAATGCAGAATGAACAGCTCGAACGCGGCGCGTAGGCGCTCGGCCGCGTAGTCGCGCGTGGTGTAATGGCCGGCCGCGATGCGCGCCAGGAGACGCGCGAGCACGGTGAACTCACTCGCCAGGATGTTGGCAATGACGCGGCGCTTGGCTTCAATGAGAATCTCATCGAAGCTGTGCTGCTCGCCGCTCGTTTCGCGCCAGACCCCGTCGAGCTCCGTAAGGCCTTTCTCATCCAGCAGCACGCGCGAGATGGCGTTGAGCCATTCGTATCCGGTGGTGCCGAATACCCCCGCAAAGCGCGGCAGACGTTCACCGTCAGCGAGAATTTTCTCCACCACCACGAAAAAGGGAGGGCTGCCCGGCGGTTTTGCCACTTCCGCAAGCCGTTGCAGCCTGCGGCAATACTGATGCGGATCGCGCAATCCATCGATGTGGTCGATGCGCAATCCGGACAGCCATCCTCGGGCGATGAGCTGGCGCACCTTGACGTGGATTGCCTCGAATACCGCTTTGTCCTCGACGCGCAATGCGGCGAGATCGTTGATATCGAAGAATCTGCGGTAGTTGATCTCGCTTCCGGCGAGCGGCCAATACGCAGTGCGGTAATGCTGGCGCTCGAGCAAATAGTGCAGGGCCATGAGTGCACCGGGCTCGCCCGAGTTTGGATCGAATGCCCGCAGACCGGGCCCGATTACCTCTTTTGCCCCCGCAATCGCGGCGAGCGACGCCTTCAACTCCGGCGCTTTCTCGCGCGGCGGATTGTGCGCGCCCCGGTACTTTTCCGCCAAGTCGAGCAACGCCCGGCCAGCCGGCTGATCGCTTGCGCCGGCAGTCGCCACTACTTTCTGGATGATCTCGCTGTAGCGGTTTGGTCCGATCGGCAGTCGATGCCCGTAGTACCAGGCCGAAAAGCTCCCGTGCCGTGCATCATAGCGCAACACAATCTCGCCGCCCTCCAGAGCTTCGCCGTAAGGCCTGCCCAGAATGGGAAGGAGAACGCCGCCGCGCGGATGTCTGGGAAGGCTCTGCCAATCAATGTCAAAGTAGCTCGCGTAGGGAGATTTTGGTCCCCACTCCAGCACGTCGAGCCACCATGGATTGTCCGCGCGATGAATGCCCATGTGATTGGGCACGAAATCGAGGATGAGACCCATTTCTGCTTGGGCGAGTGCCTCACACAGGCGCCCGAGTGCCTCTTCGCCGCCGAGTTCCGGATCGACACTAGTGTGATCGACGACATCGTACCCATGGGGACTGCCCGCGCGGGATTTGAGAAATGGCGAAGCGTAGAGATGCGAGATGCCGAGGGACTTCAGATACGGTACGAGCGCGGCGGCAGCATCGAAGCCAAACTGTGCCGTGAGCTGGATCCGATACGTCGCAACCGGAATGGGCGGCGGCATCATCCCGCTCCCAGGCCCCAGGAGACTGCCCATGGAGCAAGGCAATTTTCCGGGTCGCTTGCCCAGATAATACGGCCCTGCGGCAAAGAAACAGGCAATGACGACTCCTGATCAGAGAGGTTCGCGAGAAGATTGAGAACTTTGCCGTCGCCAAGGTTCCAGCTTGCCGTGAGAAAGGGAGCCTTGAAGCGCGCGCTGCCGAAACTTGCCTTGTCGAGCTTCTCGCCCAGCGCAGTTTTGCGCAGCGTAAGCAGCTGGCGGACCAACCCGAGCCAGCGCCTGCCCTGGGGGGATGCCGATATTTCCCAATCAAGCACGGCGGAATGAAAAGTGTTCTCGCTCAACGGATCGGGGATATCTGCAGCTGTTCCGCTGAAGGCGTCCTGAAATTCGCGCCTGCGGCCCTGGCGCACGGCATCCGCGAGCGCACCGGTAAAATCGCAAAAGAATGGAAATGGTTTCTTCGATCCCCATTCATCGCCCATGAACATGAGCGGAGGCATGGGCGCGAGCAGGGTGATGGCCAAAGCCGCTGCAAGCGCCCGGTCGTCGGCTTGAGTGATCAGGCGATCGCCAAGCGGCCGATTTCCGATCTGATCGTGATTTTGCAGAAAATTGATGAACGCGAGCGGCGACAGGGAGCCCGAAGCTTCGCCGCGTGCCCGGCCGCCGCGGTGCCCAGACGGCTCGCCCTGATACGCAAAGCCTGAGGCCAGCACGCGCGCGAGGTGGCGCGCCGGCTCGCAGACGTAATCGCGGTAATAGCCGCGCCGCTCGCCCGTCAACAGCACGTGCCAAGAGTGGTGATAATCATCGTTCCATTGCGCGCAATATTTTCCTGCCGGTGCGCTCGCATGCGGATCGAGCAGTGTCGCGCGATTGTCGTCGTTCTCGAGCACGAGATGAATTGATCGTCCGGCGCTTGCGGCAAATTCGCCAACCGCGCGGCTAAGATCTTTCAGAACGGAGGCCTCGCCCGGCTCGGCGATGGCGTGCACGGCATCGAGCCGCAGTCCATCGAACCGGTAGCGTGAGACCCAATGCAGCGCGTTGCCTATTGCGAAAGCGCGCACTTCCGGGACGCGATAGTCGATGACGCTGCCCCACGGCGTCTCGGCGGGCGCAAAGAATTGGGGAGCGTAGCGGGGCAGATAATTCCCTTCCGGGCCGAAGTGATTGTAGACCACATCCAGAAACACCATTAGCCCGCGCGCATGCGCGGCGTCGATCAATGCGCGCAGGTCGTCAGGCCGGCCATAGGCGCTATCGGGCGCATAGAGCAGCACGCCGTCATAACCCCAGTTCCGGCGCCCCGCGAAGTCCGCGATCGGCATCAACTCGATGGCGGTGAAACCGGACGCCGCCACGTGATCGAGTTTCGCGATGGCAGCGCGAAAAGTGCCCTCGCGCGTGAAAGTGCCGATGTGCAGCTCGAGAAAACTCGCCTCGTGCCACGGCCGGCCGCGCCATGCTTGCGCCTTCCACGCGAAGGCCTCGTGGTCGATCACCTCGCTCGGGCCGCCGATATCCTGCGGCTGATAATGCGCCGCGGGGTCCGGAACTTCGAGCTCGCCATCGATGCGGAATTTGTACAGCGTGCCGGCACGCCCCCCTGCGATCTGAATTTGATACCAGCCTCCGGCTTGCGCCTGCATCGGCTGGGCGCGGTCGAGCATCAGCTCCACGCGTTTTGCCGCGGGCGCCCACAGCCGGAACGTCACTCCTTCAGGTCGTAACAGCGGCCCGAACGAAATGATCACGCCTTCCCCGCAAACGCGAGGACGGATTTCGGCAAGGCATCGAGCGTGGCATCCGGCGCGAACTCGCCAGACCGTGGCTTGGGGCTGGTGTCCAGTAGCAGGCTCCAGCGGTTGAGCCCGGCAAGCTGCGGAAATTTGAACTCGATCGTCTGTGGCGCGGCATTGAGTACAACGAAGAGGGCCTCATCACTGTCGTCCACAGGGCCGAGCACGTAGGAGAGAAAGCGTCCCTCGGGAAAGTTCCAGTCCTGCTCGGTCATTTCCGTGGCTTTGGGCGTGAGCCAGAGAACGCCGAACGAGCCGTCGCGGCGGCGGCCTGCCACCCAGTGGCGCGGACGCGTTTGTGGGAAACGCCGGCGTAGCGTCGTGAGCTGCGCAATCAGTGCGCGAAGATCATCCTCGGTGTCCAGGCCCGACCAGTCGGTCCATCCGGTCGCATTGTCCTGGCAGTATGCGTTGTTGTTGCCATTCTGGCTATTGCCCACCTCGTCGCCTGCAAGCAGAAGCGGTACTCCCTGCGCGAGCAGCAACGACGCAAGCAGGTTACGGCGCGTTTGGCGTCTGCACGCGAGCACGGCGGGGTCGTCGCTCGGGCCTTCGATGCCGCAGTTTGTGCTGTGGTTCTCGTCCGAGCCGTCGCGGTTTTCTTCGCCGTTCGCCTCGTTGTGCTTCTGGAGATAGCTGGTGAGATCGGCGAGCGTAAATCCATCGTGCACCGTGACGTGGTTGATGCTCGACCATGGGCTGCGGCCATCATGATCGAACAGGTCGGCCGAGCCGGTCATGCGTCGGCCGAGTTCGCCAATGAGATTGCCTTCGCCTGACCAATAACGGCGGAGCGTGCGGCGGAAATGATCGTTCCATTCCGACCACCCGGAAGGAAAGCTGCCGACCTGGTAGCCGCTCGGCCCGATGTCCCAAGGCTCGGCGACGAGCTTCACGCCGGCAAGCGCGGGGTCCTGACGGATGGCGGCGAAAAACGCCGCGCTACGATCGAACCCATTCGGCCCGCGCCCCAACGTGCTCGCAAGGTCAAAACGAAAGCCGTCGACGTGACAGACCTGCACCCAATGGCGCAGGGAATCCATCACCATTTGCAGCACTCGCGGATGGTTCAGATTGAGGGAATTGCCGGTGCCGGTGAAATCTTCGTAGTAACGAGGCTTGCCCGCCGTCAACCAATAGTAGGAAGTATTGTCGATGCCGCGGAAGCTCAAGGTGGGTCCGAGGTGATTGCCTTCGGCCGTGTGGTTGTAAACCACGTCGAGAAGAATCTCGATGCCGGCATCATGTAGGCGGGAAACGGTAGAGCGGAAGTCGTCGAGCGGATTGGTTGCCGCGTAGCGCTGGT
>JBEVJT010000134.1:0-27739 GCA_040510075.1 Xanthobacteraceae bacterium
TGGTGCGCGCGAGCGGAAAGCAAAATCCGACGGTGCGCGACTTCATCGAAGTGAGTGGCCGCGGCCGCGTACACGATCCAATCGTGGGCGGACCTAAAGAGGTTGCCGATCAGCTCGAGCAGTGGTTCGCCGGACGCGCATGCGACGGGTTTGTGATCGCGGGCACGCACGTGCCCGGCGCCTACGAGGATTTTGTTTTGTTCGTGGTGCCGGAGCTGCAACGGCGTGGGCTTATGCGCAGCGAATACGAAGGAGCTACTCTGCGAGAGAACCTGCACCTTCCCGTTCCGACCGCCGGAGCCTGGCTCGAGCGCCGCAAAAAAATAGGATGAACAGCCAGGTTTATGGCAAAAGCCGCGCTGCAGAACCCTCCCGACAAGCTCGCGCTTCTGCGCAATCACGCGCTGTTCGGCACGCTGCCGCAAGCCGTGCTGGAAAAGCTTGGGTCGTACATGAAGCGCCGCAAGATCCCGCGTGGGGGCGCGATTTTCGCCAAAGGCGACCCGGGCACCGGGCTCATGGGCGTGCTGTCGGGAAAGGTGAAAATCAGCGTGCCCTCGGCAGATGGTCGCGAGATCGTGCTCAACATCATTCAGGAAGGCGAAATCTTTGGTGAAATCGCTCTTCTCGACGGGCATCCGCGCACAGCGGACGCAACGGCGATGACCGACTGCGACCTCATCGTCATCGACCGCCGTGAGTTCATTCCGTTCGTGCGCAACGAGCCTGATCTCATGATGCATCTCATCGAGATCGTGTGCGCGCGCCTGCGGACGACCAGCGAGCAGGTTCAGGACGTGAGCTTTCTCGATCTGCCGACGCGGCTCGCGAAGGCGCTGTTGCGGCTCGGCGCTTCCGGCGAAGCCGGCATGCCCGCTTCCGGTCGGCGGCTCGCCATAACGCAACGCGAGATCAGCCAGATCATCGGCCGTTCCCGGGAGAGCACGAACAAGCAATTGCGCGCCTGGGAGAAGCAAGGCTGGATAAGGCTAGAGCGCAGCAGCATCACGGTATTGCAGCCGCAGAAGATCGCCGGTGTGGCCGCGGAAGGCTCTGAAACGGATCAGCCCAGATAGCGCTCGTTGTCGGCGCCCACTTGCGGCGCCGCCCGGGCTTCGTCCGGCGACCCTCGAAATGCGGGCGCGACCGGCATGGGCAAAGCCGGGATGCGCTTGCCGCTGCCATTCGCCAACGCATGATCAAAGAGCCCGCGCGCATTGAAATGCGGATCTTTCAGCGCCTCGCCAATTGTCGCTACTATCGAGCAGCAGCAATCGCGCCCGGCAAAGCGCGCGCGCCATGTCTCGGCGGTGGCCTTTGCGATGATCTCTGCACATCGCATTGCCGTGCGTTGCGGATCGCGCCTGTCATCGCGCAGATCGGCATCGAGCCCGATGAGCTCGCAGAACTCGTCCCAGAACTTCTGCTCGAGCGGTGCGGCAGCAACGAGCTTTCCGTCCCGCGTGGGATAGAGATGAAACCGCGGGGATCCGCCGGTTAGAAGCTCCGTGCCATTCCCCGGCTCGATGCCGCTGGCGACGAGGCTGCCGAAGGCCCAGAACATCCACGGGAACAGGTTCTCGGCCATGGAGATGTCGAGATGACGCCCGCGGCCGGTGCGCGCGCGCTCTTGGAGCGCAAGCAGGATATTGATGACCGCGGGATACGCACCGCCCCCGATATCGGCGACAAGGGCCGGCGGCAGCACCGGGCGCCCGAGATCCCCCATGGAGAGAGCGAGCAGCCCGGCATCGCCGATGTAGTTTAGATCGTGTCCAGCGACATCCCGCTTGGGGCCGGTTTGACCATAGCCCGTAATGGAGCAATAGATGATCCCCGGATTGAGCTGCGAGGCGCGTTCGTAATCAAGACCGAGACGGGCCATGACGCCGGGCCGGAACTGCTCGACGAGAACGTCGGCGCGCTCAAGTAAAGGCCTGAGCCGGCGCTGCTCCGCGGGATCTTTCAGATCGAGCGCAATCGCCTTCTTGCCGCGGTTGAGCAGGGCGAAATTCACGCTCGTTTCTCCCCATTTTGGCTGGCCCTGGCGCATGTCTTCACCTCGCGGGGGTCGCTCGACCTTCAGCACCTCTGCGCCCGCCTCGGCGAGAATAAGGGTTGCCAGGGGACCCGGAAGCAGAGTGGAAAAGTCGAGGACTAGGACACCTTGCAGGGGCCGCATGCTCTATCTCCGCACGAAGCTGCTGAGCAAAAATGCCCCCGCGAATGCCTGCAGAAGAGCGTGTCCTATGTCGCTCATCGCGGCGCTTGTACCCGCTGTAGCTGGCAAGCGCGAGAGCAACAAGGCCTGCATGTGCAGGCGTGGCGACAAATCGAAAGTTGGCTTATATGTTCGGAAACTTACGCGCCGCGATTACAAGAACAGCCGGACACGCCCCGCGAGCGAACCATCAGGTGAGGAGGCCACAATGACGCAGATCCGCCATCTCACGCAGCCCGTGCATCGCCGTCCAGGCGAACTCGGCGTGCATTCCCTGGACCATTTCAACTTCTACGTCCCTGACGTGGCGGATGCCGAAAAATTCTATCTCTCTTTCGGCCTCGAACCACGCGAAGAACAAGGCAGGCTTAACGTATACACGCGCGGCAATCCACACCGCTGGGGCTCGATCGTCGAGGGGCCGCGCAAGAAGCTCAATTACATGTCGTTTGGCTGTTTCGAAGACGATCTGCCACGCTTTCGCGAACGGCTCCAAACGATGCGCATTGATCTGCTCGATCCTCCTGCCGGATTCGAATCGAACGGGCTCTGGTGCCGCGATGCGGACGGCACGCTGCTCGAAATCCGGGTGGCAGAAAAGTCTTCGCCCAACGAGAAAGCGCCGGTCGACAACTCGCCCGGGCTGCCGGCGAAGGCGAACGCGCCGTCACGCAGCAAAGTGCCGATCGTGCAGCCGCGGCGGCTCGCGCATATGCTGGTATTCACGCGCGACATTCCCAAGACAATCGCGTTCTACCAGAATGTGCTGGGCCTGCGGCTTTCCGACCGCTCAGGAGATATGATCGCGTTCATGCACGGGATTCACGGCAGCGATCACCACATGATCGCTTTCGTGCGCTCCGAGGCTCCGGGTTTGCATCACCTGAGCTGGGATGTGGGATCCATCCAGGAGATCGGGCTTGGCGCCATGCAGATGGCGGACAAGGGCTTCACGGCAGGCTGGGGTCTCGGCCGGCATGTGCTTGGTTCCAATTACTTCCATTACGTGCGCGATCCGTGGGGAAGCTATGCCGAGTATTCCTCGGATATTGATTACATCCCGGTCGACTGCGATTGGGATGCCGCCGATCACCCGCCCGAAGATTCGTTCTACGTCTGGGGGCCCGTCCCGCCGGCCGATTTCGCCTTCAACCACGAAGCAACGGCCTAGATTCAAGCCGACGTTGACCGCGTCTGCGCAGCTCTCCCGGGCTGACAAACATCTAGTAGCGGTCCGTCGCCGAGCGTGACTGCTTTCCGTTCGGGATCTTCGCCGCCAGCGGGCCGGCTGATGCGACCATTACGCTCGCGGGAACGGGGGCCGGGGTACCGTCGCGCAAAGTCGCGAGCAGCATCTCGCTGTCCCCGCCCTCGATGGGCGCGCGACCCACAAACTCGACCCGCACATGGGCGGTGCCCCTTTTGTAGAAGTCGAGGGCTTTGGCCGTTCCAACCGAGAGGTCAACGATACGGTTGTGCACAAACGGGCCGCGATTGTTGACCCGCACGATGATCGAGCGGCCGTTGTCGAGATTGGTCACACGCACATAGCTGGGCAACGGCATGGTGCGATGCGCCGCCGAGATGCCATGCATATCATAGCGCTCGCCATTCGCAGTCCGCTTGCCGTGGAAGTCGGGCCCATACCAGGAAGCAATACCCTCGGCACGATCTGTGGAAATGTTTGTCGAAGCACGCCGTCTGCCGCTCAAGATGGAGGGCTTGCCCGTCGACTCCCGCGCATCGCTCAGGATCTGGTTTGCATCGGGATTTACGAAACGGACTGTCGCCACTGCGCGGGGATTATTCCACGCAACCGCTCCGTTGCTGTTCCGGTCATTGCCCGAACTTGGACTGGGGTGCCACATTCGCTCTCCGTGCCGAAGCACGATGGTCTCGTTGCGAATGGGTTCACTCCCGGCGATGTCTCGCTTTGCTCCCTGATAAGCCAGGATCGCAAGCATGGCCCCGACGCACGCGAAAGTGCCAGCCGCGAGCCTGAACGCCGCAAACACATTGTGAGATCCGAGCGCGCCGACAGCAGCCGGCGGCGCCGGCAATGTGACTGCCGAAATAGTGGCGCTACGCAGGCCTGCATAGACCCCGCGCGCACGTCGCATCACCGCTGCTGCCTCTGCGACCATAAATCTGATCCCCGTTCACCACCCTCGCGAGGCGCTCGCTTGATCGTGCAACCTTGCACCGCAGGTGCGACAATGCGCCCGCTTCAGATCAAACGAGAGGAAGTGTGTTGTGTGCCCCCGATCCGCAAAGGAAGTCCCCGATGGGGTCGAAGTCGGCTCCCCAAATGAGGAGAATTATTGACGGGCGTTCCGTGGGTAGCTTTTGCCATCCTCTTTTTTTCAGGACCATGTGGCATCGATGTAACACATTATTAATTTTCGCACGCGGACGCCGGCGAAAGCCGTAGGATGCCGCCAGCGAGAAGGCCAATACCGGCGGAGCGTGCTCAGTTATCCCCTGTTTTTGCTCGTGCGCTACTAGCACGAAAGCCTACGCGAGCGGTAGAATTACGGCAGGCCGGCAATGGCGCGCGCCTCGCCAGTCAACTCCAATATGTGCAGCCCCGTATTGGCGCGGTCGACGATGTAGATGTAGCCGCGATCATCCGTTTCGACATTGTTGGTCTGGATTGCGATCTTGCAGCGCTCCTGGTTGTCGACCTTGATGCAACGCCTGTCCGTGGCCTGAGTGATTGCGGGGATGAAATATCCTGCTTCCTTGGGCTGGTAAGGGTCGCGAATGTCGATGGCGCGCACGCCGGCATTGAACCAGCTCACAAAGGCGAGCTTCTGATAAAACACGGGCGCCGTGCTCTCGTTCGCCGAATGGGACCCAAATCGCCCGCCGCGCGTACAGAAATTTCCGCTGCTTTCCGGCACGTCGAAATGCGACACTACCATGGGCGCCGATTCGACGGTTGCATCCACGAACCAGACCATTTGCCGCGTCTCGGCCGCCTGACATTCGTTGACGAGCGCCTCGTTGACGATCATGATCATCTCGCGCACCTGCCCGGCGAGGTCGCGGCTGAACTCCGCAATCTTCACTTTGCCGAGCGGGATGGTCGAGTGGGCGCCGACGAGCGGAAGCATGTGCAACTCGCCGACTACCGGATTGCGCAGGTTGTCCGGCGTAGACTCCTTCCGTCCTTTGACTAATTTCTCGCGGTCGAGGATCTGCAGGATGCCGCCCTTATTGGTGCCATAGCCGAAATAAATGCGATTGCGCTCCGGACCGGTGGAGATCATGCCGTGCAGCTCGGTAGGTACGGCACCGGCTGCACCCGGTTCTTGGCCGACCAGCCCGAATTCGCGGATCTTCACCGGCGTTGCCGGATCGCTGAGGTCGTAAACCTCCGTCATTCTGCGCGTCCGCCAGCTCGGCACGCCGGAGACGAGATAAGCTATGCCGGTCTCGCACTCCCACCAGCTCTTATGAGTATCTTTAAGCTCCCAGCTCACGCGGGTGATCAGCGCCGGCTGTTCCGGTCGGCTCACGTTCCAGATCTCGTGACCCTCGCTGCCGAACGTGCGCAACAGATAAGTCTTCTCGCGGTCACCCTTGGGAAGAGACCTGCCGTCGCAGGCGCGCACCATTTGCGCCCCGCCCTTCTCGCCGAGCCCCTCCTGGCCGGGAATGTGCGCCAGATATTTCGGCTTCGCTGGATTGGTGACGTCGATTATGGAAGTGCCGTTGAATTCCGCCTGGTTGGTGAGCGCGTTGATCGGCTTGGAAATGGATTCGGTGCCGCCATGATGGCCGATATAAGCAATGTAGCGCTCGCCCTGCTTCTGAACGATGGGCTGATAGGCGCTACGCGCCTGCAGATCGTTGTAGCCGACAAGCCGCATATTCCTGGCTTCAGGCGGATCGCCGATTTTCGGAGCTTGCGCCAAGGCAGAAGGAGCGAGCATCCCCGAGATTGCAAGTGTCAGCACTAATTCTCGACGCATGGAATCAGACCTTTTCGTTCGCGCTCTGCAGCGAGCGCAGGTCGAGCGCCTTCTTTCCGTCCCCGACCAGGGCGCGCAAAGCCGCCTTGTCCACCTTGCCGACCGGCGTTGCCGGCAGGGCAGCAACAATGGACCATGTTTTCGGCACCTTGTAGCGGGAGAGCGCGGCGCGGCATGTCGCTTCCGCAGCCGCGCGGACGGCTTCGGGATTGCTCGCGGCTTCACCGATGGCAAGCACTGCATGGACGCGCTCGCCCCAAAGCTCGTCCGGGATTCCGAGCACGGACGCATCCGCAACGCCAGGAACTTCACGCAAAACGTGCTCGATCTCGTTAGGAATGACGTTTTCACCGCCCGATTTGATGAGCTCTTTCTTACGGCCGACGATGTGAATCAGCCCGCTCGCGCTGCGGCGGCCGAGATCGCCGGAATGAAACCAGCCCCCGGCCATCGCCTCGCGCGTTACGTCCGGCTTGTTCCAATAGCCAAGCATGAGAGACTCGCTGCGATAGCATAGCTCCCCCGGCTCACCTTCAGCGACCGCGCGGTTATCGTCATCCAGCAGCGCCACGGTTACTCCCGGCGCCGGATACCCCACGGCGGTCGGCTGCGCTTCGATCTCTTCAGGCTCGCTGTGGGCAGTGATCGTCGACGTGAGTTCCGTCTGTCCGACCATATCGATAACCTGACAGCGCCGGAATGTTCGGCGCAATTCCTCGCGCAGCGCAAGACTGAGTGGGGCGCCCGCCGAGATGATAAGGCGAAGCCCTTCGATGCTGGCGAGATCGATCCTGCGCGCGATCACGGTGTCGATGACGCGCCGGCTCATTGTGGGAATGAACCAGGTGATCGAGCCGAAGCCGCGCGCAATGGCGGCGAGCACGTTTTCCGGGTCGAACTGCGGAAGCAGATGCACGGTTTGGGCGAAATGCAGGCCGGTAACGGAATAAGCGAGTGCCGCGCCGTGGTAGAGGGGACCGGAAACCAGCCAACTGTCGGAGCGGCCGAAGCCAAGAGGCGCAAGGGACTCGATGGTGTTGTCGGCCATGGCCAGGTAGCCGGCCTGTGACAGCATCACGCCCTTGGGTCGGCCTGTCGTGCCACCGGTATAGAGGATGAAGGCACAAGCGCGATCTTCGATATCGCCATCGGATGAAGCAGAGGCGGCTTTTGCCCACTCTGCCACCTCGCCGTTCTTTGCATCAGGGCTGTAGGTGAACACATCGAGGGACTCCAGCAGGCTTGAATCGGCCCGGCCAACAAATTCAGTCGAGACGGCGATCGCCTTGGGCGTGGCGTCCTCGATGATGTAGCGGAGCTCCTCCGTGTTTGCGTTGTAATTCAGCGGGACCAGAATGACGCCCAGTCGGCAGACCGCATAATACATAGTCAGCGTATCAAGATAATTTCTGCCGAGCATGCAGAGGCGGTCGCCCTGCCTCAGCCCGCGCCTCCGCAAACCTTGCGCCACCGCATTTACGCGATCATCAAATTCGCGGAACGTCATCCGCCAGCCGGATTGAACATCGTGCAGCGCGATCCGCTGCGGGAAATTCGTGGCGTTGCGGGCGATATCCTCGCCAAGCAGCCGCCGGCGATTGGCTCGCACGAAGGCGGGATCATTCGAGATGTCGGTGCGCGCAGCCACGAGCTATCTCTCAGGCAAGTGAGTCACGTTTCATCGGCGCATTCAGGCCCTCCCCTCTCATCGCGAGAGGAAGCAGGGTGAATTTGCTGAATGGACTGAGATTAACGACGCCCAGCACGCAATAGGTTTTATCATCCGATACGTCACGAAGCGAGTTGCGCGCCGAAATAGGCATGCCGCACCTCTGAGGATTCGGCAGCGTCCGACATGGCGCCTCGCCATACCGCACGTCCGGTGGCCATGACGATGCAGTCGTCCGCAACGGCCGCCGCTACCGAGATATTCTGCTCGACGATCAGCAGCGTCATGCCACGGCCGCGAATAGCCCGCAGAATGCCGACCAGATCACTCACGACACCGGCTGCCAGTCCCGAGGTCGGCTCATCGAGCAACAGCACCGAGGGCTCCGTCGCCAGCGCGCGACCAATGGCCAACATCTGTTGTTCCCCGCCGGAAAGCGTGCCCGCAGCCTGGTCGCGGCGGGAAGCGAGTTTTGGGAAAAGCTCGTAGATATCCTGAAGCTGCCGGCGCCCGCGCGGCGCCCCGGCATTGAGCGCCGCCTGCAGCGTCTCATCGACGCTGAAGCTTGGAAACAGATCGCGCAATTGCGGTACCAGCGCCAGTCCGTTGCGCGCGACTTCCGACGCGGAGAGCCGGCTTATATCGCGGCCGTGCAAGCGCACGCTGCCGGCGGACTTGGGAAGCAATCCGGCGACCGCCTCGACGGTGGAGGTCTTGCCGGCGCCATTCGCTCCGAGCAGGGCAAGGGACGCTCCCTGGGCGAGAGCGAAGGAAAGCGCGTGGACGACGGGAATGCGCAGCCGCAACACGCTCAGGCCCTCGACTTCAAGCGCGGACGGCATCGGCGTCACCAAAATAGTGATAGCGAACGACGGGAAGCCCGATCACCGCCTCGAACTCGCCCTGCGCAACCAGCCGACCGGCAGCCATCACCGAAATCGTGTCGCATAATGCGCGCACGAATGCGATGTTGTGCTCAATGATCAACATTGTTACGGCGCGCTGGGCATTAAGAGACCGCAGCAATTCGCCAAGCCGCTTCTCCTCCTCATGCGATACACCCGACACGGGTTCATCCAGCAGGATCAATCGAGGGCGCGATACGATCGCACGCGCAAGCTCAAGGCGCCGCTGATTCCCAAGTGACAACGAGCCGGCCGGCACCAGGGCGTACTGTTCGAGACCAACCGCCGCCAAGGCGGCCTGGGCGGCAGCCAGGCGTTCCCGGTTGCGCAAGGAACCTAGTATTTCCACAAAACTTGACAGAGTGGTTTGCCAAATCGAGTTCTCGCCCAAGCCGATGACGACGTTATCCAGGCAGGAGAGATCGCCCACAATCGCGACGTTCTGAAAGGTTCGCGTCATTCCGTGCGCAATGCGTGTCCGCGAAGGTTGCGCCTCCACCTTTGTTCCGAACAGCTCGATTGTGCCTTGATCGGGAGCGATGAATCCGGAAATCACGTTGAACAAGGTGGTCTTGCCGGCTCCATTCGGACCGATAACGCCATGGATCGCGCCGCGCTCAATCTGCAGACTAACGCCGTCGACTGCCTGCAACGCATCGTAACTCTTGCGGATGTTGAACACAGACAAAGCAGGTCTACTGGCAGGTTCCTCACCAGTTGGGGCCAATACCGGCGCCGCCAGAGTGACCCGGCTCACCTCGTCTCTTTGCTCCCTTGGCGCCAAAGCCTGTGCAAACCCGATCAGGCCGCCTGGCATCGCCAGCATGACGCCGATGACGAAGATCGCCAGAATGATCTCCTGATATCTGCCGACCGGTCGCAAGAGTTCAGGCGCGAGCTGCAGAACCGTGCCACCTACGAGCCCGCCCCAGATGTTGCTCATGCCTCCGACAATGGGATAGCCGAGCATGATCACTGAATGGACAATGTCGAAGCTGTCCGGATCGAGAATGCGCACGCGCGGTGCCAGCAAGGCGCCGGCAAAAGCGATCGCCGCGGACGAGAATGCGAAGGCGGCAATCCGCATGCGCGTGATATCCACGCCAAATGCATCACAGGCGAGTTCGGAAGCGCTCACCGCCCGGAGAGTTTTGCCGAATCTGCCGGCGAGCAGAATTGCAAGAACAAGCACGACCGGGGCGGCAGCCGCTGCAATCAGAACAAGACTGGCGAAGTCGCTGGTTATGGTGAGCGCGCCGATGCTTGCGGGAGGAGCGCGCAGGCCAAGCGCACCGCCGGTCAGCTCGCTCCATTCTCTTATTCCGATGATCACCAGTACCTGAAAAACCATGGTCGCCATCGCAAGATGGTGACCGCGGAACCGCGACGCGGGCACAGCGAGAATAATGCCACCAAGGGCGCCAAGGAACGCGGCGCACGGAAGCGTCAGCAGATACGGCAGGCCGGTCCGGCTCATCAAAATTGCCGAGGCGTAGGCCCCGATCGCCACCATCGCGCCCGCGGCAAGCATGATGACACGAGTGTAACCGACGATCATCACCAAGGCCGCGCCAATCAAGCAATGCACCACGACCAACCCGAGCACGTACTGGGCATAGCTGCCAAAAAAAAAGGCCACCGCCATTATCAGCATCGGTGCAAGCGCCGGCCCGATGACATTGGCAATAACTGGAACTGAGCGCCTCCTAAACATGTCTCACGCGACGTTCAGGAAACAGGCCTTCCGGTTTGAACAGCAGCACGAGAAGCAAAATCAGCATCGAAAGCGCATTTTTGAGCGCCCCGGACAAATAAGCGGCCGTGAGCGTCTCCACGACGCCGAGGAGCAAACCGCCGAGGAGCGCTCCCTTGAGGCTGTCAAAACCACCGAGGATCGCGGCGACGAATGCAGGAATGATCGTGGCAAACGCAAGTTCAGGCGAGACTCCAAGGCGCGGGGCGACGAATACTCCGGCGAGCCCGGCCAGCGCACCGCCGAGAAGCCATGCCTGCGCATGCACCGCGTCAACCGAATAGCCGCAGAGCTGGGCGCCACGCATGCTTGCAGCCATCGCGCGCATCGCGCGTCCAATGGAAGCGCGGGCAAAGACATAGGCGCCAAGGATGCCGCACACCAAAGCTCCGCCAATGATCCAGACAGTCTCCCATGTCAGCACAATGGGTCGCAGCAGGATTGGGGGAAGCGTGATGAACGAGCGCACATTGAGAACATCCGACTCGAAAACGAGCCGGGCAAGCTCCGTGAGCAGCACGGAAATGAACACGGTTGTAATCACCGTGGAGAAGGCATCGGCGCTGCGCAGGCGCCGCAGAAAGCAAAATTCGAGAGCCATAGCGAAAGCCCCGACGAGGAGTGGAACCAGCAGATAAACGGCCCAGTAGGGAAGCTGCATTCGCTCCACTCCGACGTAGGCACCGTAGCAGCCGAGCATGATGAAGGCGCCATGGGCAAAATTCACGGCTCGGGTAGCCTTGTGAATGACGACGAGGCCGATGGCGGAGAGCGCGTAAATGGCGCCAATCCGCATTCCCCCAAGCAGGAGAAGCGGCAATTGGCTCAGCTCACTCATGTCATCAGCGTGTCAGAGCGCCTGCTCATTGCTCCGACAGCATGCATCCAAGGCTTTTTACTGGATTGCCGCTTGTGCGGCGGTAAGCGGAGGAAGGCTTCGCGCACATCTACAATCCTGGATCAGTGCGCGACGTGCCAGGCGCCGTTCGTCACCTTGATGGTGGCATAACGCTTGTTGCCGTCGCGATCCGTCGGGGAAAACGACTCCGGAAAGATCACGTCCGATGCATAAGGCCCAAAATCGCCCGGCTTGACGTTTTTGAGCTGCTCCCACGTGGATATCAGCGCCGGCCAAGAAAGATCCTTGTCGGCGGCGCGGAGCGCAGCCGCCAGCACGTACATGTCGCCGTAGCCGTTGATGTCGATGTAGCTGGGCCGTGCGGAACTGGGCTGACCATAGGCTGCCTGCCACTTCTTCTCGAAATCCTGCATCGGTTTTGCCGGATCGCCGAAATAGTACGGAAACATCCAGATACTTCGCACGCCTTCCGCGGCTTTGCCGGCCACGAGCGGAACCGACGGAGAAATTCCGGCAAGATCGATGACCCACGGCGTTCCCACGAGCCCAAGCTCGGGTGCCTGCTTGATCGCCAGGCCGGCTTCCGCCGCAGTGCCGAGAAACACGACCACATCCGCCTTGCTCTGGGCTACGGCGACGAGCTGGGCAGTGAAGTCCTTCGTGCCGAGATCGAAACTTTGCGTGCTTGCAATGGCCAGTCCCGCTTTCTGCAGATTCGGCAATAGACCCTTGTACACGGCCTGGGGAAATTCATAGGTGCCCACAACGATGCTTCCCGTTTTCGGCGCAGGTTTCGTGTTCATTACCTCGGCAGCGAAATACTGCGCGATCAGGCGCGCATCCGGATAGACGCCGCTGAACACGTTACGGGCAAATGGATCGCGAATTTTCGGGGTGGCGCCGACGATGTTGTAGGTCGGGATTCCGGCTTCGCGAACATAGTCCGCCGCTGCGGCTGCACCCGTGCTCCCCGATCCGAGCACGAGAACAAAAACACGATCCTGCTCGACGAGCTTCTTGGCAGCGCCCACAGACTCGGCCGGAGTTTGCGCGCCCTCGAAGGTCATGCGCAGCTTGCGCCCATTCACGCCGCCATGCTCGTTGATCTCATTGAGAGCAAGCTGCAGGCCATCTCGGGCGCTTAGGCCGATCCAGGAGTTTCCTCCGGTAAGCGGCCCGAAAGCGCCGATCAGGATTTCCTGCGCGGTCACCCCGGGCGCTTGCGCCATGGCGCGCTGGTCGGTTTCCGTTGCGACAAAGGCGGCAATTGCCCCAACCAGCAGCGACACTGATCTTCTACGCGTCAGGGACATGACTGTCCGCTCCTTCATGGGAGTGGCCTGAATTACCGCCGTTACGGGCGGGCTGCAGGCGGATGACGTGCGCTGCAATAGCCTGCAATTGACGCTTCGTCAGTAGCTCGTGCCCCAGCCCACGCGCGGCAAAGTGACAGGCGCGCTCGGGTTCGTCATCGGAGTGCCACTCGTCCACCGCGCTTCGCGCACAGCTTTGTTCATTTCCATGCAGGTGAGCCATTCGATATAGCTCGGCAGATACACACGGGGCTGTATGCAGCCCGCCCGGTCGGAAGCGGCGTATGCCGACCAATCCTTGATGATCTGTTCGCGGGCGCGGTTCTCTCCATCCATGCAGACCTGGAAATCATTGGCGCCGGTCGAGCCCAGCAAAGAGACAGTCACGATGCTCGCTGCCCGGCATGTGGCGGCGATGTTGACCGTCGGCACCTGCTGCGCGCGGGCCGAATCGGAAGCGACGATTCCCATCGTCGCGAGCGCGGCAATGACACCGACGTTTATGCTTGGCAGGCAGCCAGTGAATTTGCGGACAATGCGCAAGGGGACCTCCCACGGCCCCCGTCCCCATCACAGCATGCGTGAAGCCGCGCAGATTGGCAACTAGCTGCGACGCGCATCTTCGGGTTCGGTGAACTCCCCGAAGACGGGAGGCGGCTATTCGTGCTCAACAACCACAACGTTGAGGAAGCGCCATTCGTCTTCCGCAGCCTCTTCGGATTGGGCGAACATGCCCATCGAGCCGCCGGTTGCGGGTGGCTGTCCGCGGAATTCGTGAATTTTCTGCCCGTTCACATAGAACGCAGCTAAATTCTGGTTGTAGACGAGCATCACCTCGTTGATCGCGCCCAAACCTGTTTTGATCGCGTCCGATTTCGTCGGCGGCACAATTCGGGACCAATTCGGAGTGATGAATCGATTGATGGAAAAGTATCCATTGGGGCGAATGGCAGCTGCAAAGTAATGGGACGTATCGATTGCCCAGAAGGCCAGCCCTCCGTCTGCCGTCCCCTCCGGGTTCGAGAGCTGCGTTGGAGATTTGACCTGCGTGCAAACGGTTGCACCCTTGAAGAAGAGCGACGCATAGAGCTGCCGCCATGACCGATTGGCTGCCGGCTTGATCGCGGCCTGCCCATCTCCGAAGCTGACGGGGGTGTTGGGGAATATACCCCAGCCAGGATCCGGCGATTTGAAGTCTTCCTCGAAGGCCACGGCGCGCAGTGGCTTGCAGCCCGGTCCGATCTGCGGTGCGGACAATTTCACCGTGGGCGCTTGTTTCGGCAGGCTCGCATCGCCGACAGCGAAGTTGATTACTCTCCACTCATTGCGCTCGTTGTTGTTGGATTCGCCGTAGATGCCGAAGGTCGTATCCTCCTTCGGCGGTTGTCCGCGAAATTCCGTGACTTTGACTCCGTTGACGGTCAGGGTGGCCCTACTGTCATGGGTCGCGACCTGGACTTCGTTCAGGGCCCCTGGGCCCTGCTTGATCCCATCAAACGGGGTTTGGGCAAGCACCTGGGCCCAGGAGCCGTTCGCCATCCGGTAGACGGAATAAGTGCCGTTGGCATGCACGCGGGCCACATAGAAGTTCGATATGTCCGTTGCCCAGAAGATCACCCCTCCGTTCGTCGCGGTGCCGTTCGGTGCTGCGGCGGGAGCCTGGAAGGTCGCGCAGACCGTGGGACTCTTGAAGCGAAATGAGGGGTAGAGGATGCGTACAATCTTGCCTTCCAGTGGCTTGAGGGTGAGCTGCCCGTCCGCATAGTAGGAGACGTCTATTGACAGTACCCAAGCCGGATCCACCGCCTTGAAATCGTCGGCGAGGCCGACAGGCACGTCGAGCTTGCACCCGCTCAATACCGGCATGGGCCGCGGCTCAGGGGGTTTGGGGGCGGGCTCCGGAGGTTTCGGTGCGGGGGTGACGACAACCGTTTTCTGCTCGGGCGCGGGCGCCGGAAAGAGCACATCCTTGTATTTGACGAACAGCCAGCCTCCGAGACCCAGAAGAGCCGCGAGACAGGCCGAAGTTGCCATCCAGAAGAGCGGGGCGCGTCCACTGCGCGTCACGACCGGCTGCGGGGTCGGTGCCGGTTGCGGCGTGGGCGCTGGTGCTGGCGGCGATACCGGCTGCGGCGGCAGTGTCACTGCCGGTGCGCTCACAAAAGCAACGGGCTCCGGAGCCGTAGGCGGGCCTTTGACGACTATGGGTTCGGCCGCTGCATCTTTTTCCGGAGCGCGCTTTCCGCTGAGCTCGAGCAGGCGCTCCATCGAGCGGATCAGCCGGTCCATATGCTGATGGAAATCCCGTCCCGCGTCGACTTGCGCAGCATTGCGGAAAGAGAGATCCTTCAGGGTATCCGGTAATTCCGCCGGATTGGGCATCTTTGCCCCGCTCACCAGGATCGGAATGACGGCACTCCCATTCTTGAGCGCCGTCTCGACCTCGATGCGAACGGGGTCTGTTTCTTCCGCAATGCGCAATCGTCCGCCCTTGGTCTGGCCCAGCCATTTGGGGCCGATCACGGCAACAAGGATGTCGTTCTGCGCCAGCGCCTGCTTGATGTGTTCGCGAAAATCCATCCCGAAGGGGATGCTGTCGATATCCATAAAAACGGAATCGTCGCCAAAGTGAGTCGCCAGCTTATCGCGGATACGGCCTGCGATGGCATCGGAATCCGCTCGCCGGTAAGAAATGATGATGTGTGTCATAAGCGTTTGACTGCTTGCCTGAACCGCTCCAACTGAGTGCCTTCCCCTCTAGTGAGACGGCGATCACCTGCGCTTTATACCCAAAATCTCACGCGGCAGCTAGAAAGAGCCAGCGCCCATTCGCTTGCTTCCGTGTGCTGTGCGCAACCATCGCAAGCACGACCCGCCCGGGCGCAGGCTCTGAACCTCCGCTTGAGTAGAGAAAGGGAAGAGGTGATACGAGCATATTGCTCGTGCGCCGCTCCATGCCTGGTCGGCCCGGGCCCGGGCAATCCCGCGCGATCTGCGGGCTTGCGCAAAGCGCCTAATGGCCATCCAGATTTAAAGCCTCAATAAGGTATATGGAGCGCGTTTTATCCCGGATGGCAATTGTGGTGCGTGTATGTATACCCTTAGCTCGTTCCTCAAGCGGCATATGGAGCGCAGGTTTGGCTCCTCTGGTGCGTCGCTGGAGGAGATTGTGTCAGCAATGGCTCAGCTTGCGCTTGGATGCATTGGCAAGTGCGACGCGCTGTATCACGATGTAGAGCACACCATGCTGGTCACACTCGCGGGCCACGAGATTCTACAAGGGCGCGCGGTTCATTCGCCTGTGCCCGCGGAGAAATCTGCATATTTCATAATTGCGTGTCTAATGCACGACATCGGCTTCGTTCGCGGAATTCTGGAAGGAGATGGTCAGGATGGAGAGGTCATTGACAGTGGTGGTCGCAAAATCACTTTGCCCAGGGGCGCATCGGATGCCGCGCTGTTCATGTCGATTGGTCCAAGCCGTTCGCGATGCAGTGTATCAAGCCAATTAAATCAATCGACGAAACAGCGCGTTGCTCGAGGCATTGAATCACCCGGTTCCAATTACGATCTCGCCAAAAGAGGACGAAGGTGATGAGGTAACGCCTGGTACGCGCTGCCGACTACATTGGCCAACTCGGGGGATTCGAACTACATCGCCAAGGCAAATGCGCTCTACTACGAGTTTGAGGAAGAGGGCCTTAATAGACAATTCGGATATAATTCCCTTGCAGATGTGGTTAGCTCTTACCCACAGTTCTTTTGGAAAGGCGTGTATCCGCAAGGGTTGCGCAACGAGGGAACTGGCCCATGCGCGACCTCGATAGCGTGCGCACTTTTCTCGGCGGCCCGGGTCCGGTAGCGCTCTTCGACCTGCCCTGGATGCCGGTCTATCTCAGCATCTGCTTTGCCTTCCACTTCCTGGTCGGCATCACCGCCCTGATCGGCGGTTTTATTCTCATAATGCTCACGCTGCTCAGAGAATGGCTCGCGCACAATCCGACCAGACTCGGCACCGCACACACCCAGCTGCTCGAGTCAAGCCGCAACACCGAGGCGCTGGTTGCAATGAGCATGGTCGGCAACATGATCAGACGCTGGCGCGCGGTCAATGCAGATTACATCGTCACCAACAGGCGCGCGCAAGCGATGTCGATGGCTGGTTGGCGCGGTCTCGAAAGTGCTCAGGCTCCATCAGGAGGCCTCCGCTGGCATCATCATCGCCGGCTCGATCTTGACTGCACGCGCGCTGGCGCCTGTCGATGTTGCCATCGCCCACTGGCGCGGCGGGTGGATATCCGCGCTCCCAAGAACGGCACGGTGTTTCAGCTCGGCGTGCACACCATTGGCGGAGCGATCCAGCCTGGCGAGACGGTCATGCTTATTGTTCCCGATGCGGACAGCCTCACCATCGAGGCCAAGTCAACCTTCAGGAGATCGAGCAGGTGCCGCTACGCCAGAAGGCTCTGCTACGCTTTTCGGCATTCAATGCGGCCACCACTCCGCAGATCGATGGAACGGTTTTCTTGATCTCCGCCGATATCACCTCCGAGGAACGGATCGGACAGAGTTACTACGTCGTTCGCATCTCGATTTCTTCCAGAGGAGCTGGCGCGCTTGGGCTAGTCAAGCTCGTTCCGGGCATGCCCGTTGAATGTTTCATCCACACCGGCGAGCGCACCGTTATCTTCTACTTGCTCAAGCCGCTGCGCGACCAGCTGATGCGGACATTCCGTGAAAGGGGATGAGCGGGGGTAACGGCGCGAGCGCGCTCGCTTGTGCCCCCCAACCTGCCCGAATAGTTCTCTACGAGACGCCCTGCAGGCGCATTTGCCGCTCCTGCGCCAGCTTTTCTTCGACTAATCTAAGATCGTGCAGCAGCCGTTCGCCGACAAGTCGTAGGAAATAAAATCCGAACTCGGGATTCTCGAAATAGAGCTCGCGCACCTGATCATAGGTGATAGTCAGCGCCTGTCCATTTTCGATGCACTCGACCGAGGCGGTCCGGTGCGAGCCTGATGTGAGCAGGCCCATCTCCCCGAAGATCTGTCCCGACCGCAGCTCGATACCCAGCTCGGAAACAACGAACTTTCCTTTTTCTATCAGGAACATTTCATCGGCGAGATCGCCCTTGCGGAACAGGACGTCGCCCTTGCGGAAGCGCCGCCGACGCATGAACGGCTGCAGCCAGTCCATGCTTAGGTCGCTGCTCGCTGCAGCGCGCACCTTCTTGATCAGTTCGAGCATTTGATACAGGCGAAACATATTAAGCGGCAGCAAAAGGGAATACAGGAAAATTGGCGCGAAGGAGCGCGCTAACAGCCCTGAGCACAAGAAAGCGAATGCGCTTGCGATGCCAGCAATGCGCAGAGGGATGACGGTCTTCATCGACATAGCTGCGATGTAGAGCAATCCCCCGATGGCCGCACAAATGTTCGCAGCTGTGAGGAAGCTCAACAAGAATTCCAAGCTCAGATAGGAACTAAGCTGCATCTTGCTCTCCACATCGCGTTGCGGCCCCGCGCATTTTAAAGTTCATTCCGCCTCATCTCCGTCCCCCGTGCAATCTCGGCGGACCCGCCTGTGCTGCGCATCCATGTGTTTCAGGCGGCCACCCAACGATAACGGCCGACCCGGCTTCGCGGACACGTTGTCTTGTTCTTTAGGTTGCACAGGTCACTCGAACGCCAGTTCCGAAGTGAAAAAAAGCTTGAATGAGCCTTGCGGCCGGATCTTGATGATACCTTCGCCCTTGCCTTTTCCAACCGCAAGCACGACCATTCCCGGATCGAGCGAGGTGCAGGTGCCCGAAATGAGTGCTCCTTTCGTAAAGGCACGCAAGCCCGCGCTGTCTCCAGCCTTGCGCAGCCCCTCAGCGTGCTCGAATTGCCGCTCTGGATTGCAGGCAAGGTACTGCGTCTTGACCGTCCTCTCCGTGATCTGGACAGGCAGCAGCACGGCTCCCAATATGCCGGCGTAAATGATGTGCATCGGGATTCTCCAGTTTTAATCCTGCAATGCGCGAATACGCGTTTATCCAACCGAATTGCATCAAATCGAGTTGCAAAATCAAATGCATTCTTAGCGACGGCGGGAACCAGTTGAGGGCGCACACGATTATCTATGTGCGGTAAGCGCCTGAAGTTCAATATTTCATAAGCTTCGGCCATTTCGGATGCTTCGGAGTTGGTGGGATGCGCGCGTGATGCAGATTTCAAGGTTTTGACTTATGGGTTACCAAAGCAATGCGCTGGTGAATTCGCTGCAACCGGCACGGCTGGCGAATCGCCAGCAGGGGTATTGGGCGACACTTCTTTAGATGGATTGATTGGGCCGACTCTCTGATCAGAGAAGCTGTGGTCGCATGCTGGCTCGCGCCCAAGCGAACTCCCCGGGGAGGACCTTCCGCCTCGCGATCCCTTCGGGCCGGTCATGCGAGTATCGCCGCTCTCGGAACCTACGTGGCCTTCTCTGCGCCCTCTGGTATAGCGGCAAATTAGCTGTGCCGCTCGTGGCATTGGCATCTGCCGGCATTACGGGCATGTCAGCGACGATCGCAACATCCATGCTTGCGGGAACGACGGCGTTGATGGGAATATGCCCGGTGAGTTCAGCAGCGTTTCGAGATGCGTGATCGTCCCTCAGCTGTCGGCGACACTTCGAAGACTCCGCCAAGCCCGAAAGCGTTCTTTTCCTTTTCCTATGAAGAGGACAAGCATCGGGTCGATGTGATTTATCAGGAGTGGAAGGCTCGCCATCCGAACGTGACATTGGCTTGCCTGGACAGCAGGGTAGCGGAGTCGGCTAAGGCGCTCGGAGAAGCTGAGGTCATGCGGGCCATCCGCGATGGGGTTGATCAAACCAGCGTGACATGCGTGTTGGTTGGCGCCCACACCTGGCAGGACCGGTGGGTGCGCTACGAGATTGCGCGCAGCCTTGAGCGCGGCAGTGGTCTGCTCGCCGTCCGGATCAACGGGGTTGCCGACCCGAAAACACGCCAGACAACCGTAGCTGGGTGGAACCCACTCGCCTATGTTGGGATCGGAAAAGTCAAGGGCGGTAATTATCTCCTGTACGAAAATGTGAATGGGCAATGGACCCGATACCAAGACCATCCATTGATCATGTCGAAGCCGACATATGTTCCGGATATGAGCGTTGGTTATGTAGAGCCGTTGTCTGTGGGTCTGCGCGAATACGACTATGTAGCCCAGCACGGCGCAGAACATCTGCCGGAGTGGATCGAGCAGACAGCCAAATACACACGATAGCTCGGCGATAAAAGGCGCTGAGTGCCGCTGAAAAGCAGAGTGCCGGCGCTCGCCGCCGCGGCAGCGCAGTTCGTGACTGGGACGGGCTCGCGACGTTGCCGGGCAACGACGCCAGGCGGGCGTTCACTTGGTCTCTGCAGTGAAGACACCCCGTACAGCCTGGTCTATGTTGCCGACGGTGCAACGTCCAGTGTTGATGCCAATTCCCATCGCGATTGGCGTGAAGTCGCCGCCGCTGATGGATGCTTCCCGCTCCTGGTTAAGCGCATCCACAGCTGCGAGCATCGCCAGGGCTTCCTCACATGCATCCTTTTCGTGGCTGGCATCGTCGAGCGGCGCGTTCCAAAACGCCACGATTGCATCGCCGATATATTTGTCGATGGTCCCGTTACGCGCGATGATCTCAAAGGCGTAAGGAAAGGATTCATCAGGCTGGTCAGCCCATTCGAATTGTCCTTGTAGGTTTCGGCAATCGTGGTGAATCCGCGTAAGTCACTGAATAGAACCGTCATAACGCGGTCCTCGCCGCCGAGCACGACTTGCTTGGGCGATTTCGCCAATCGTTACACGAGAGTCGGCGATAGATACTGCGCGAAAGCGCTACGAATGCGCCGTCGATCCAATTGCTCACTAAAATACCCGATCAACCGACACATAGAGCGTACGGTCATTGGGACGGTAATGAATGCGGATCCGGCCGTTCTGATTTGTCGGCAGCTCGAGCCGGGCACCGCAACTGTGTGGACTGGCGTCCTACACCGATGGCGTGCTCACGCTGAGCGACAGCGTGCACGCGGCCCAACTCACGTTCGACGGAACCTATCAGCTCGCAAACTTCAAGTTCGTCCATGACGGTCAGGGCGGCACGACCGTGTACGACCCACCGGTTTCCTCCGATACTGATCTGCTCTCCGCTCACACGCATACGACCGACACCGTCGTGACTAACGGCGGAACATTGCTCAACGATGCCGTTGCCGCCTTCAAGGGAGCATCGCGCAGTCGTTCTCGAAGCAAATCCGGCACATTGTCGATGGGGACCACGACGGGCACGGGAACGCGGTCGGGACCGCCATTACGCATACGACTGCGGAGACGTTGCGAAGTCGGCACAAGACGCCGAGCATTCCACGATTGATGCAAAACTCGGCCTAGCAGGCTGGAACGATACTACTTCCGGCCTCAACGGCACATGGGCTTCACGCGGCCGACGGAACGCTTAACGGCCATGACACCCATGATGCGTTCGTCTTCAAGCCGAACCTTGGTCACGACACGACTGGGGTACTCAATTCGGCGAGCCATAGCGTCTCGGATGATCACACTATTCCGGATGACGTGCAGCACCTGCTGGATATCTGGCACCACGACTTAGCCACGAACACCGTGGTCGCGCACCACGCCAGCACCATGCTGCACGATCTGCTGAAGGATCAGCTGCAGAATCATCTCAACGCTTTCCACTTTGTCTAGGCTACCTTAAGACAAGTGCGAGAGGAGTACACATGCCTCCTGAGACCGATAAGCCGGGAGAAATTACAAAACCGCAATCACAGAAAGCATCAGAGCAGCCCACGCTCAGCCGTCAGCGTGTCGATCTTCCCAGCCTGGCGGAAACCTTTGCCGATTCCATCGATCTCGTATTTTTTGACGGACAGACTCTGCGAATCAACTTCGGCGTCACAAGATTCGACCAGCACAGGAGCCAGGTAAGGTGAATGGAAGGCGCCTGCCGGCGTGCCGCCTCGTGCTCACGCCGCGCGCTGCCGTGGAGCTAATGAATCAAACTCAGCAGCTTATGGCCCGCATGGTGCAGGCTGGAGTGCACAAACCGGCTTCGCCCCCGAAAAAGGCCCGCACTAACCGTCTCAAACAGATACTGTCCCACAGTCACAAGCAATGGTCTAAGCGCGCGATCCGCTCCTGACCCAGAGGCCGCCAATGAAGAATTGGATGCGACCAAGCGCGAAACCGCCACCGCGCTGCACGACGCTTTATAATTAGAGCAGATTCCTGTCAGTTTGACCCATATCCTACGTGCGTGAAGTAGTTTTTGCACTCTTCAGGGTGAAGGTTTGGAGAGCTGTTCCAATGCGGTCCCATAAAGCCGGGACTGAACGCTCGCCGGCTTTTCTAAGCTGCGCTTTGAGTTTGGCGAAGCACTGCTCGATTGGGTTGAGGTCTGGGCACCGAAACGAACTCACCCGAAACAGGTCCGGTTACCGAGGTAAGCCGGCATGTGCCAGCGTGTGGGGCCGGCCGTCGAATAGGCTAGCTGGGCCTCAGCCCACAAAAGCAGCAGCGGCCTTCCTGGCGAGGCTACGCAGATATCGTCGTTCATAGGTCGCGGACAGCGCCACCGCAATGAATGCGGGCGCAGCAATCACTACCGCGACGAGAGCGAACAGCACCATATTCAGCATGACCGGTCTCCTTCATCGGCTGGGTAGCCGTCACCGTAGGTAAGCTAAGCCGAAGGGGGGTCGGCCGATGTGCTGGCCATCACAGGAATTCGTTTCCGGCCACGCATTTTGTTTCACTGGGAGAAAACTACCGCTCTGGCAGTGATTAGCAGCGATGCTGAAGCAGTTTAACGTCCTTGGACCAGCGCCACGCCGGCTGAGCATCCTGATCTCTTAAATCCGCCCGATCTTCTTGCCGTCATCATCCCGATTCGGACATTAGCGTCCCCTACCCCCTTCTCTCGTCAGCCGGACTGAAGCCCAAGCATTAGCGGTAGTTCGCCAATTCGATATCCTACAATACAATAAGCCCTGGCTAGCAGGCCAAGCGAATGCAATACAATCAGTCAAGACGGCACAGCGTGAGCTGAGCGTCATTAAAGCGTTGGCAATGGACTACGGAGCTTGAGGCATCCTGTGTTGAGCTCGCATGAGACTTTAGTGAAAATTGGGCTTTTTCGATCAGTCAATGCCATCGCCGCTTGAGCGGCGCTGCCGATGGCGATACGCACGCGCCAAGGAGTGGTTACCGAGGCACAGTTGTGTATTTCCTAACCCGGGGCACTGTCCGCGTTTTGATAACACCTTCTCCCGATCGAGCCTAATTTTGGCAGATATTGACGCGGCGAACTCGCTGCAATCGATGGTCAGCCACGTTCAGCTGGAATTCTGGCGGTCACGGACGCAACACTAGCTGCTATGTCTGCTGAAGTCTTTCTTGAGAGTTTTCACAAACATCCAGATATAACAACTGGTCCGGCTCCTAGTCGCTCGCATACGAACGCTGACCTAAAGAGTGAATGAATTTAGCTCGATGCACGCCAATCACAGAATTTATGCGGAGCTGTTGGGGCGATCTCGAGCCGATCCAACCGATCAATGTCGGGCTACCATATCGCCGCCTACGCGACGAGAGCTGGTTGTGCGCGACTTGGCGACTCTAGAACGAAAGGGATTCCTGGTGAAACGGCAAGCAGCACTGGTCATCACCAGTGTTCCAGAGCTCGTTCAACAGATTCAAAGCGCGTCTGAATAAAATACCAATAGGCGCAAGAACAACCGTTAGCGTAGGTCTACAGTCGCGGCACCAATCTGCTCGGTCGTGACGTCATTCGCACGAGCGCGGAGCCATCTGGATTGCCGGCAAGTAGCGTGCTCAGCATAATAAGAGTAGCTGTCCAGGTGGCGCTCTGGGACGTAAGCGGCGCCGATGACGGCAAAAAACTGGGTGGGGTTCCTCTCGATGAACGGGGACATCGTGATCTCCCTAGGGTCCGCTGCTAAGCGACACCTTCCATGCAATCCCCTGCATTGGGAAGTGCGAAAGGTCACATGACGAGAAATCTCTTCGTGCATCAATAGGATAGCCAGCAGAAAGGGCATCGCCCGCAAGGCCTTTATGCGCGCACCCCACCATTTCACCGTGTAATCAGCTAGGGTGTCCGTGTCGCCGGGGCGGTTGCCGGCAACAAATCGCCTGTTGTCCGACATGCGATGGCCATATACATCGACCAAAATTAACGAACCAAAAAAGGTTGAAGGGTCGTTAAGAACCCGCCTGGGCTAATGGGGGGTGGTGGGATTGATCCGGCCACTGATTTTCGTTCGCGCCGGCGCAGGTATAGTTGCGCTCTGCCTGGCCGGATGCGCCGCCTTTGTGGTTCGTAACGAACCTGTCAACCAGCCACTCACCGGCAATGCTGCGGCCGCGCTCGCGGCTAGCAGCCATAATACCTCCGGTTCTGACGACGTAATGATCGGGCTCGCGTTCTCGGGTGGCGGGACGCGCGCGGCAGCCTTCGCTTTTGGTGCCCTCTCCGAAATCGAGCGCACCGCGGTGCCTAGCCGCGCGGGAGCGAGCTCGCTGCTCGACCGGGTGAACTTCGTGTCCGGAGTTTCCGGGGGCTCGGTCCTTACCGCCTACTATGGGTTGAAGAAGCGTGCCGCGCTTGCCGACTTCCGCGAACGCTTTCTCCTGCGCAACGCGGAGGAACCCCTGACTACGGATGTCAGTCCGCTCAGCCTGATGCGGGCTGTCGGTGGGGGAGTCAATGACAGCACTCAATTCGCGCGCTGGCTCAATGAGAACCTGTTTGAAGGCGCAACCTTTGGTGATATGCGCCGTACGCGGGGGCCGGGCGTCTGGATAAATGCCTCCGACATCTACAACCGCACGACTTTCGTGTTCTCACCTGCGGCCTTCGCTGCCCTTTGCAGCGATCTGGCCTCATATCCAATTGCGGATGCGGTTGCCGCATCGGCGGCAGTGCCGGTCGTGTTCGCTCCGGTGGTAATAAAGTCTTATCCGCAGAAATGCACCGACAAGCTCCCCGACTGGGTAGAGCGCGCCCAGCGCGACCCCAAGCCGGTGCCTATGCTCAAGGCCTACGCCGACGCGCTGGCCCGCTATCACAATGGATCAATGAGCTACATCAAGCTACTCGATGGCAGCTTGGTCGACAATTTCGGACTTACCGGCTTCACCATCGCGCGATTGCTGTCGGATACACCATATGGCCCGCTGACACCGCAGGAGGCGATCAAGCTGCGCCGCGCCATTATCATCATCGTGGATGCCGGGCGCGGACCCTCGGGTGACTGGGCGCACACCGTCGAAGGACCAGGTGGCACTGAACTTATGTTGGCTGCAGCCGACACGGCAATCGACGCCAGCATGCGCGCGAGCTTCACTGCCTTCAAGAGCGTCATGGAGGAATGGCAAGGCGCCATGGTGCGCTGGCGCTGCGCACTGCCGCCGGCGGAGCGTGTGAAATTAGGCGCACCCCCGCATTGGAATTGTCGTGACCTGCAGTTCTATGTCAGCCGCGTCGGTTTCGACCACCTGGAGCCCGAACGCACCGCGGTGCTCAACCAGGTGCCGTCGCGCTTCGCCCTGCCGCCGGAGCAGGTCGATGCGCTGATTACAGCCGGCGGTGACGCACTGCGTAACAATGCACTGTTCCGCGATTTTCTCGCGAGTGTCGGCCAAGGATTGTCGCAGCGGCAGCGGCTTATTTCACGCGTCCCCGATGCACCTGCCGATGCCCTATTAGCCGCACGTTAGAGCAGGATGACTTTTGTTCGAATTGCCATCCCGCTCTGGCTTTTTGGCCTAGACAAGCGCCTTGTAATCGACTCTTCGGCAGCTCTTGAGCACTGACGTGCTCCTGATTGATGTAACAGGGAAGTCGCAGCCCTTATGACCGAAACCTTTCCGCCTGCGCCGGCCGGAGGAGCTGCGCCCATCGTAAGCGCGCGATGGCAGTGGCGCGAAAGCATCATACGGCCGATCACGGCCTTCCAACTGAACTACCTGCCGGTGGTGATGGTCTATTTTGCCTACGGCACGCTCGGCCTGATCGACGTTTCGCGCGATCTGTGGATCAAAGAGAGCCTGTCATTTACGCCTTCGCAGCTCGCGGGTATCGGCGTCTGGCTTACGCTGCCTTGGACCGTGAAAATGGTATTCGGGGAACTCGTCGACACCGTGCCGATCTTCGGCTCGCAACGCAAATCCTACATCATTACAGGCGCGCTGATCATGGCCGCCGGCCTGCTCACCCTTGGGGGCGCTGCCGGCCGTTGGCTCACCTTTGCTCGCCCCGACCATATGTACGTGCTTGGCGCAATGCTGCTGGTAATCGGCACTGTCGTTCAGGATGTGGTCGCGGATGCCATGTCGACGGAGGTTGTTCCGCGCACCGATGCCGCAGGCAATGAGCGCCCCGACGAGAAAGTACGAGTCGAGCTCGGGATGGTGCAGGTGCTGGGCCGGCTCGCCGTATCCGCTGGCGTGCTCGCCGTCGCCGGCCTCTCCGGCTGGCTCGCCAATTTCATGGCGCGTGAGGATGTTTTCCTGATCGCCTTGATCATCCCGGCCATTTCAGTCGCCGGCGTCTTCCTGAGCGGCACCGAAACGAAGGAGCGGCGGCCGATCGACTGGCGGATTCTGGGCGGCGGCATTGTATTCGGCGGTGTTGTATTGGCGCTTGGTGTCAGCGGGGCTCCGTTCGGGCAGGAGACCGTCTTCATCATATCGCTGGCAGTGGTCTGCTATATGCTCCTCCTGGTGACCGCAGAGCTCGATCACAACACCAGGATGGGCATTCTGTTCGCCACGATCATCGTATTCGCCTTCCGCGCCGCGCCAGCCGTCGGCGACGGCTTCTTCTGGTGGACGCTCGACGAGCTCAATTTCGACGCCGCGTTCTACGGCACACTGCGCCAGACGGGCGCCATCCTGTCGATCGCCGTGATGTGGATCTTCAGCCGGCAATTGACCGAGGCGTCCGTAACCAAGACGCTGTTCTGGATCGCGATAGCGGGTACGGTGCTGTCACTCCCGAATATCGCGTTGGTTTACGGCGTGCACCTCTGGACCCAAGCGGTGTTCGGCTTTGGCGCCCGCAGCATCGCCTTCATCGACGCCGCGGTATCCTCGCCGTTTGCACAGCTCAGCATGGTGCCGCTACTTACTCTGACCGCCTATTACGCTCCACCCGGCCATCGCGCGACATGGTTTGCGCTGATGGCGTCGCTGATGAACATCGCACTGATAGCGTCGCAGTTGCAGACGAAATATCTCAATGACATCTTCGTGGTGGCGCGCGGACACTATGCCGAGCTTAAGCCCCTGCTGATCTGGGCAGTGGTCCTGAGCTTCATCGTTCCGGTCGGTGCCATCGCGCTGTTCGGTAAGCGGACAGTGCGCCACGTCCCCTTGCGGCATTAGCAGCATGCATTTGCGATGCTGTTCAGTCTCAAACTTCCCTGCCTCGGTCCGGGCGTGGCATCAGCGGATTGCAACTTCTCCGTCTATCAGATCTTGGAGGATGTCATGGTGGCCGGGAAGGTAGTACCACGCCAAGCCGAAACACAGGACACAGTACGCCTTAGCAAGGCCCAGAAAGTGATCGGAGTTTGTTTGCTACTTTTCTATCTAGCAATGATCGTAATTACCATTGCGACTTTGCCATATGTCGCCAGCCTCGATGCGGGCGCTTTGTTCTGGCAATCGCGGAATTCGGAGTATTAAGCGACTGTGTGATTCATTTTCTGGCGACACGCCCGAGGCGTGGGCATCTGGTTCACTCGGCGCCTGTCGCTCGCCGTCCTCGCCGGTTGGGAAAAAGTCCTGACCAACACGTCTCCTCGGGCGCAACGCACAGCATCGAGCCATCGTCGCGCGCTTGCCGATTTCGAGCGTGAAGCTGCGCTGGCCGCCACCGCCAAATCAGTCTCGCAAACCCCACCAGAAGCCGTCAACGCGACGAGTAACGCCGCTGAACTCGCGGAACGGCTAACCATCA
>JBEVJT010000135.1:0-2556 GCA_040510075.1 Xanthobacteraceae bacterium
GCTCTGTGGGTAGGCGATGTACAGGCCGCGAACCGCTTCACTTCGACACTGCTCGATCATTCGACACGGCACTCCCTGCCTTACTGGCATTTTTGGGGACGCTGCTTCGATGCAGCGCTGAAACTGCAACAAGGCGAAATCCGGCCGGCCGAAAGCTGCCTCGATTTGCTGCGCGATCCCCTGTTCGGCGTCGTGCACCTCGAAATGGTGACGACGTCGTGCGAACAGCCATTCGGCGCGAACACGATCGCTCGTGCCGATGAAGACACCACGAACTGGTGCCGCCCGGAGATCCTTCGCATCGAGGGCGAGGCCGTCCTCAAAGGTGCGGACCCGGACGCTACGACGGCAGAGATCCTGTTCCGTCGCTCATTGGACGAGGCGCGCGAGCACGGCGCGCATTCCTGGGAGCTGCGGACCGCGAGCAGCCTTGCACAACTGTGGCGCAGACAGGGCCGCGGACGAGAGGCGCGCAATCTGCTGGCGCCGGTCTATGCCCGCTTCACCGAGGGTTTCGGTACCCCGGACGTCAGGAGAGCCAAGTCGCTTCTCGATAAGCTGGTAGCCTCGGGTGACGGCGGGAAGCCCTGAACTCTCAGCCCGGTTGATGAACTCGCGGTGCACCATCTCGACGAATTGAGCTGCCGCGCGCTATCCACGTTTGGCCGACAAGCGCCTCACCACCCCGAACCAAAGAGGAGCCCAAGCCACCGCAAGAGCCGTGCCGACCGATCTGTCGCCTTCCGACAAGAAGCACCAGTCGAACGCGGCGCGAATGTCATCTATCATGTGACCATACGTGGCCCGCCATTCCACATGGCCTTGGGCTGCGGTCCATTCCCCGATGGTACACAGATATGACGCGTGTCGGCGGCTGATCTCGGCCTGTTCGCCCGAATCCCGCAGCTTTTCGAGCGCGTATGCGCGGGTCGTGTAGAGCAGGCGGTAGACCACGTCTTCGCCGGTCAGGTCGACCGTGAGGAGCGACTTTTCGCCCAGACTGAGGATGCTATCGATGACCTCAGCGGTCGTAACGTTGCTATCGGACACGATCGCGCTCGCCGCCGCCAGGTCGAAACCACCGGCGAAGACTGCGACCCTGTGGAGCGTGAGCTGCTCGGCCCGCGAAAGCAGGTGATAACTCCAGTCGATGGTAGCCCTTAGCGATTGCTGCCTCGGCAAGGTCACGCGATGAGACGCTTGTACGACTTGACCGTCATTGTCGATGGACGCGGTCAGATCGCGCAGACCCAAATGATCAACCCGCGCCACCGTCAGTTCAATTGCCAGAGGAAGACCGTCGAGGCGACGACAGAGGTCAGCGACAGCCGGCGCGTCAGCATCTCCAAATTCGAACGTTTCCGAGCGTGCCATGGCGCGCTCGACAAAGAGCTGGACGGCGGAATACTCTTGGGCTTCGGCGGCAGTGAGTTTGGCCGATGGTGGTGGAACCTCAAGCGCCGAGAGACGATGTACCGTCTCGCCTCTTGAACGAAGCGGTTCCCGGCTGGTCGCCAGAATGTGGGCACGCGATGCGGTGCCAAGCACAGTTTCACCAAGCATCGCAGCCGCATCGATGACATGCTCGCAATTGTCGAGCACGATCAGCATCTGTCGATTTGCGAGAAACGCGAGCAGGCTTGGCATGGGGTCCTCCGAACCCATCGCAAGCCCAAGCAGTGATGCAAGCTTGTTAGGCACCAAATGAGGGTTCGCGAGGGCGGCCAGATCGACAAAGCAGGCGCCGTGCTCGTAGGATTCGAGCAGTTTATCGGCCATCGCGAGAGCCAGCGCGGTCTTGCCGATTCCACCGGGACCTACGATCGTGACAAAACGTTCTCGCACCAAGCGCGCAATCAGGGTGTCGATGACTTGCGAGCGGCCGGTAATCTGCGCGGGCGGTGATGGCAGATTTCCGCGACGATCGGTCCCCCTGGCTGGCCAGATCCGTGACGACACTTCTGCCTCATAGCACGTGACCGAAGCGGCGAGCCGATAGCCACGGCCGGCCACATTTTCAACGTACTGTTTGCCGCCGCGGCGGTCGCGCAGGACCTTACGGAGTGCAGCAATATGAACCCTGAGCGTGACCTCCTCGACAAAGATATTTGGCCAGACGCGGGCGATGAGCTCATCCTTGCCAACGATCTCGCCTGCGCGCTCTGCAAGCGCGAATAGAATCTCAAGTGCACGACTTCCAACGCGGACCCGCTTTTCCCGCTCCATGAGCACCCGTTGAATAGTCAAGAGGCGAAAAGGCCCGAAAGTCACTACCAGCTCGGTCAATGATGCCTCCTCACGCGTACTGATTTGACGAATCCGCTGCGATCAGGGCGCGTGTTGGTCGGTGTGACAGGCCCGGCAAATCGATCACCCGCGGCGAGGCGCGCGCCGCAGACACCGGCACGGAGTGCTGCAAATAAAAACGAAGTGGTCGCATGTTTTCAGCCTCTTGCCTGCAGCGTGGCAAAGCTGCGCGGCTAGCCGCGGCTAGACCTCAGCAAGGCTACGGCTCGCTGAAGAATGCCTTCAGCGGCCTCGTTATCATCTTTCGGA
>JBEVJT010000136.1:0-3478 GCA_040510075.1 Xanthobacteraceae bacterium
TGTGGAGCCTCAACAGGTTGTCCTCGGATAGACCGAGGCGACTGATTGGTGTGTTGGCTTTCAAGCCACCATGTGGCCGGTGCCAGTTGTAGCGATGGAGCCAATGGATCAGTTCAGCCGACCGCTGATCCGAGTTGTGATAGGCGCGAGCGTAGGCCCATTCGCGCAGTGCTGTTTGGATGAAGCGTTCGGCCTTTCCGTTGGTCTTCGGAGTGTAGGGCTTGGTGAAGATTTGGCGAAGGCCAAGGCGCTTGCAGGCGGCTCGGAACATTTTTGACTGATAGCACGAGCCGTTGTCTGTCATGACGCGCTCGATCCGGACACCGAGCTTTGCAAAATAAGCGATCGCAGCCTCTAGGAAGGCAACCGCGCGTTCCTTGCGCTGATCGGCCAGGACCTGCACGAACGCGATCCGCGAAGCATCGTCGATACAGACATGGACAAACTCCCAGCCAATGCCTTGGTGCCGGTTGACCGCGCCGGGATATCGTCCGGTGATGCGATGGCCTACAGAGCCGATGCGACCGAGCTTTTTGATATCGAGATGGATGAGTTCGCCCGGTGTCTCGCGTTCGTAACGCCGGACCGGTTCGGCCGGCTCCAGGGCACTGAGCTTGTTCAACCCCAGCCGGCGCAGAACACGGCTGACGGTGGCGGGTGAGACCCCGGTCTCGGCGGCGATCTGCTTGCCCGTCCAGCGCTGCCGGCGCAGCCGCTCGATCTCTTCAATAACTACTTGGGGTGTCGGCTGCCGCAGCTGATGCGGGCGGGATGACCGATCCTGCAGTCCCGCCAGGCCTTCGCGATGGTATCGATCAATCCATTTTCGAACGGTTCGCGGGCAGACGCCTACGGCTTTCGCGACGGCCTCCGGCGTCTGCCCGCTCTCGACCTGCCGTACAATCCACTCTCGACCGCGCGGCGTCAGCCGGGCATTCTTATGCACGTTCATCCGGTTCTCCCGTGGAATCTGAAGCTTCAGCAACCTCAGCTTCCTCGGTCAGAACCGGATGGACAACCTACTGAAAGCTCACACCTAGCTAGGGCGCGGACTCATTAACACGCAGCCATGTGCGGCCTGGACGGAACCGATGCTCGCCAAGGTCATAGACCCGTGTCGGACATTCGATGCTTTGGTGCCCATCTTTGCGCTCATTCAGAAGTAATGCCGGCCTCCTGGATCACCTTGGACCATTTTACAACTTCGTTCTCGACAAGCTTCTTGAACTCATCCGGCGTGCTGGTTACGACCTCGGCGCCCTGCTTAGCCAGCGCCTCCCGGGTGTCCGATGCTGTCAGGACTACTGCACTCTCGGCGGCGAGCCGATCGATAATGTCGCGCGGTGTGCCTGCCGGCGCCATGAGCCCCAGCCAATAACTTACCTCGAAACCAGGCCAGCCGGACTCCGCCACTGTTGGAAGCGTCGGCAGCAAAATGGAGCGTCTGGCGCCAGTACCCGCCAGCGCCCGCAATTTTCCGCCCTGGATATGGGGGAGTGCCGGTGGGAGGCCGATCGAGCCGATCAGGGTGTGCCCGCCGATCAGGTCATTGAGTTGCGGCGCGCCGCCCTTGTAGGGAACATGGACAATGTCTATCCCCGCCGCGAGCTTGAATAGCTCCATCGCCAAATGTTGCGGCCCGCCCGCGCCCGCAGAGCCGGAGCTCAGTTGCCTCGGCTTGGATCGCGCGAGCGCCACGAGTTCCTGAAGCGTTGCGACCGGCAGCTCAGGATTAACTACAAACGCGATCGGGATGACGGCCGTTAGAATAATCGGTGCGAAGTCTTTCGCCGAGTCGTACGGACGCGGCTTAGGCAGGCCGTCGTTCATTGCATGCGTGTTAACGCCGCCCATCACCAGCGTGTAGCCGTCGGGGCGCGCCTTAGCCACCGCGGCGCTGCCAATCGCGCCGTTCGCACCTGGCCGATTGTCAATGATGACCGGCTGCTTCATTCGATCGGACAAGCCTTGGGCGAGAATGCGCGCCACCACATCGGTTGCGCCCCCGGCCGGAAATGGCACAACTAGTGTGATCCTGCGCGACGGATAGGGCTGCGCGGTCGCCGGGTCTGTGATGATTGTGCCGAAGACAACCACCGCAATGGCAAGCAGAATCGCGCGAGTCTTCATGTTACTTTTGTCCCTAAACTTTCCGACGAACAGTCCTTGCGAGTGAACGATCTGAACCCGGCGAGGGCCGCATGGATGCGGGACTTGCCGACGTCCTCCTATTTTCTAGCGGCAACCGCCGGCCGGTCGGGATGCACTGATGGCAAAAAGACCTCGCTTCGCCATCGAATGGCGAACCCTATTCTCGATTCCGGACACCGGGTCGCGTTTGGGGCAATCCGGCGTAAGGCAGCTTGCACCTCCTGCCGATAGGTGAAAAGCTCGATTTTCCTGCACCCAGTTAACCGTTTGCCTAAGAGGCTGTCATGCACTGGGCGGATCGCATCGGGCGCCGGCTCAAGCTGCGCGACCTGCATATTCTTCTCGCCGTCGTGCAGTGCGGCAGTATGGCGAAGGCCGCACGTCAGCTTTCCGTATCGAATCCCGTCGTGTCAAAAGCGGTAGCTGATCTGGAGCATGCGCTCGACGCGCGTCTTCTCGATCGCGGTGCGCAAGGTGTCGAACCGACAATTTATGGCCGTGCGCTTATCGATCACGCTCTTTGCGTATTCGATGAACTGAGGCAGGCCGTGAAGCACGTCGAGTTCCTCGCCGACCCGACGGCGGGCGAGGTACGGATTGGATCATCCATCGCCCTCGCATCAGGGTTCATCGCGGCGGTCGTCGATCGGCTCTCCCGACAACATCCTCGCATCATTTTTCATTTGCTGGCCGCCGAGTCGAGCATGACATACCGCGCTCTTGAGGAGCGCAAGGTGGACTTGGCTGTTGCGCGTATGTTCAAGCCGGTTGCGGATGAGCAGATGGATGCGGAAGTGCTCTATGACGAACAGGAGGTCGTTGTAGCCGGAGCCGACAATTCATGGACCCGGCGGCGCAAGATAGACCTTGCCGAATTGATGCATGAACCATGGACGCTGCCGCCGCCTGATACTCTATCTGGTTCGGTCATTGCCGAGGCTTTTCGCGAAAAGGGGCTCGACCTTCCACCAAGCACAATCATCACGGCCACCGTTCCCGTGCGGAGTGCGCTGCTCGCCACCGGACGATTTCTAACGATTATTCCCAGTTCCGTATTGAGGTTTTCGATCAACAATCCGGTACTCAAACGATTGCCCGTTGAGTTGCCGACGACGCGAAGGCCAGTCGGGATCATCACCTTGAAGAATCGCACCATCAGTCCGGTGGCACAGCTCTTCATCGACTGCGCCCGCGAAGTTGCAAAGACGCTTGCCGTTTCAGCCAAGAAGTTTCGTGCGAGATGAGTCCGGTCCTGGCCCAAAGCGCTCAAAAATCCATGTCCGTATTCTGGTCGCTAAGAGGGGCAAAGCGGACGTTACGCGATCCA
>JBEVJT010000137.1:0-32205 GCA_040510075.1 Xanthobacteraceae bacterium
GCTTCCGGAAAATGAACCCGGCTCTTCGATCATGCCCGGCAAGGTCAACCCGACCCAGGCCGAAGCGCTGACCATGATCGCCGTGCAGGTGATGGGAAATGACGTCGCGGTCGGGTTCGGCGGCGCCGGCGGCTATCTTGAAATGAACGTCTACAAACCGCTGATCATTTTCAACATCATGCAGTCGATCGACATCCTGACCGACGGCTGTACGAATTTCCGCAAGTATCTGATCGAGGGCACGCAGCCGAATCTGAAGCGGATCAAAGAACACGTAGAGCGTTCGCTGATGCTGGTCACCGCGCTGGCGCCGGTGATTGGCTACGACAAGGCCTCCAAAATCGCGCACCATGCCCTGGAGCATGACCTGACACTGAAGGAAGCCGCGCTCAAGCTGGGCTTCGTCAGCGAAGCCGAGTTCGACCGCATTGTCGATCCCGCCAAGATGGTCAGGCCCTACGTGGCAAGCGGCTAGAGCGTGTTCGCGAACAGTTCGTCCCGGCATTCCTCGCTGAAAGCTCTGCGGGCCTAAACCTCCTCAATGATCGAGGAAGCTTCTGAGGATCTGTGATCGGCTCGGGTGCTTCAGCTTCCTTATCGCCTTGGCTTCGATCTGGCGGATTCGCTCGCGGGTGACCGAGAATTGCTGGCCCACCTCCAGCAGCGTGTGCTCGTGGTTCATGCCGATGCCAAAGCGCATGCGCAGCACCCGTTCTTCGCGCGGAGTAAGCGAGGCAAGCGCGCGCGCGGTGGCTTCACGAAGCTCCGCCTGCACGGCGGCGTCGAGCGGCTGGATTGCGTCCCTGTCCTCGATGAGATCGCCAAGGCGGCCATCCTCCTCATCGCCGATCGGAGTCTCGATGGAGAGTGGCTCCTTCACGAGTTTGAGGACTTTGCACACCCTTTCCAGCGGGATGCCAAGTTTTTCGGCAAGTTGGCCGGGAGTGGGCTCGCGGCCGATCTCATTGAGCAGCTTCCGCGACGTACGAATAATCTTGTTGGCCACATCGATCGTGTGGAGCGGGATGCGAATGGTGCGCGCCTGATCGGTGATCGCGCGGCTGACGGATTGGCGAATCCACCAAGTGGCGTAAGTGGCGAATTTGTAGCCACGCCGGTACTCGAATTTGTCGACCGCCTTCATCAAACCGATATTGCCCTCCTGAATTAGGTCCAGGAACTGCAGCCCGCGGTTGACGTATTTCTTGGCGATCGAGATGACGAAGCGCAGATTGGCCTCAACCATCTCCTTCTTGGCCAGGCGCGCTTCGCGCTCCCCCTTTTGCACCATGTTCACGATCTTGCGGAGCTCGACGATCTGCAGGCCCGTCTGTGCCGCCAGCGCCTGTATCTCACAGCGGTGCTGCCTGATCTTGTCCTTGTCCCTGGCGACGAACTTCCTCCAGCCTCTGGCGGAGAGCTTCGAGACGCGGTTGAGCCAGAGCGGATCGAGTTCGGAGCCGCGATAGGTCTTGAGGAACTCATCCCGCGCAACGCCGTGACTCTCGGCGAGCCGCATCAATTTGCCCTCGTGAGCAACGAGCCGTTTGTTGACGTCGTAGAGCTGCTCGACCAGAGAATCGATGCGCCTCTGCCTCAGCCGCAACGATTTCATCTCAGTCACGATCTCGTTCTGAAGTTTCTTGTAGCGGCGTTCTTGTGCCGGCGAGAGGGTGGTGTTTCTGCTCTTGAGCTCAATATTTTGATCCTGCAGGCGGCGCAGTCTTGTGTAGGCATCTGCGATTTTGTCCAAGCTCGCCAGCACTTTGGGCTTTACCTCGGCCTCAATGGCCGCGAGCGAGAGCGACATCGGGATGTCGTCCTCGAATTCGCGTTCATCTTCGGCACTCGCGCCGGCTTCGTTTTCTGCGTCGGCATCGGCAGATGCAGGCCTCGCCGTTGCCGGAGCGGCACCCCCTGTTGTCCTCGGCGCTCCATGCGCGGATGCCGGGATGTATGCCCCGGGCACCAGCGACGGTGCCGGGATCAACTGGCCGTCTGCCCCAAGTGTGGTTGGAAAGGGCTTCGCATCAGGACCGGCGTAAGTGGCTTCGAGATCAATGATTTCGCGAAGAAGGGCCTTTCCTTCGTTGAGCTCGTCGCGCCAGATGATAATGGCCTGGAACGTAAGCGGGCTCTCGCACAAGCCCGCGATCATGGCCTCGCGGCCAGCCTCGATCCGCTTGGCAACCGCAATCTCGCCTTCGCGCGACAGCAGGTCCACCGTGCTCATTTCGCGCAAATATATGCGCACGGGATTATCGCCGCGCTCAGCGGACTCCTTGACATTGGACTTGATGGGAAGCCGTCGTCCGACCTCGACCAGTTCTACGCTCTCGCTTTCGGTCTCCGCTTCCGGCGCCTCGTCCTGATCCTCGCCCTCGCTCGCCTCGTCACGCTCGACGATGCTGATACCGAGCCCGCTGAACCCGGCCAGAATATCCTCGATCTGCTCGGAATTGACCTCCTTTGCGAGCGCATTGATCTGATCATGAGTAACATGGCCGCGTTTCCTGGCGCTGTGGATCAGCGCCTTGACCGCCGCGTCCGACAGGTCAAGCAAGGGGCGGTCGCGGACGGACGCGGAGTCCTCAACCCGGACTTGTTCCTTCTGCAGCTTCGCCTTGGGCTTGCTTGTCAACAAAACTCCTGGCTGCGCCTGAGGGGGCCTGACGGGCGAGTGATGCCGAAGAGCAGTCCTGCCGTATAGCTGATGACCAAGGAACTGGCGCTGGCTGACTGGTCTGTCGATTGTGCCGTCGAGCCGGTTCGGACGCTGCGTCTTATGGCATTTCTTGGCCGGAAAAGCCCGACCTATTTAAGCACGCGCTTGGCCGTGCTCGGCATATTCATGCAATCGATGAGCCGCACCGTGTCCGGTTAACTCGGCTATTTTTTTCTGATGTGCAACCGCCGCGAGAGCACCAGTCGTCTGGGTGAGGAGGTCGAGCGAGACATCGTCGTCGTCGTGGACCGGCTCAAGCGCCTGATCCGAGTAAGCCCGCCGGCCGGGATCCCATTCTATAATCTTCTTCATCAGCAGCAGACGTCCGATTGCAGCGGCGAGGGCGGCATGCTTGCTGAGCGTTTCCCAGAGAAAACGAGGCCAGAAGATCAGGGGATGCTCTTGCGGCAAGCCCGGCCTGCGCTCTGACGGATGTCGCAGACGCAGAATGCCCGCCTGCAGTGGGTGGACGTTTTCAAGCCGAACTGACGTGGCAAATGCAAGCAACACCTTGACCAAGCTACCCATCGGCCCGCCGGTCGCTGCCATGCGACGCATCAGGGTGCGCATATGGTCCGGCGTGTAATAGAGCGACCAGGCCTCGCGGTAGATCATCTCCCACTCGTGCCTGCTCATCATGGGATGTCCGGTGCAGATATGCTCGGAGTCGTACTGGTTGAGGTCTGCCTCCATGGCGACCCCCTTCTTCCACAGCACCTGATGGTCCTCGGAACCCGGAAGCGGCGTCAGGCAGAAGAATTCGATAATGTCGACCGGCAACTCCTTCTGCATGATCGCAATATCGCGCCTGATTGTCTGCGGCGTGTCCGCGGGAAAGCCGAGAATATACCCGGCAAGCGTGATGATGCCCTGTGCCTTCCAGGCCAGCAGCATCCGGCGGTACTCGGTGATCTTGTTCTGACGCTTCTTTGCACTGGCCAGATTGTCCGGATTGATATTCTCCAATCCAATGAACACGCGCGTAACGCCGGCGCGTTTCGCCTTTTCCACGAAGTTGGGAAGCTTGTGGCACAATGCATCGACCTGAATCATCAGGCCAAGCGGAATCCCCGCCTGCTCGCGTAACTCAATCAAGCGATCGAAGATCGCCTCCCACTCTCTGTTGCGAGCGAAATTGTCATCGGTGATGAAAAATTTGTGAATGCCTTGAGCCCAATTGAGACGAACGAGATTCTCGACGTCATCCGCTGAACGAAAGCGCGATTTGCGGCCCTGCACATTGATGATGGTGCAGAACGAGCATTGGTACGGACAGCCGCGGCCTGCGTCGAAGCTGGTGCTCAGGCCCAGCGTGCGCGCCACCTGCCCCTTCGGGAGAAAGGGAACCGGCGTGCCCTGCAGTCCGGGCAAGTCGTTCAGAAAATTGTATTCCGCAGCGAGACAACCTTCTGCCGCGTCGCGCAACACCGCGTCGAGTCGGCCCTCGGCCTCGCCTGCGAACATCGCTACGCCCAAGTTCCGGCAGGCATCCAGATCGACCGCGCGGCCATCCAGCATCGACAGGCATCCGGAAATATGGAAGCCACCGATGACGGCCGGAATTCCTGCCGCTTTGAATGGCCGTGCAATGTCCAGGGCGCGGGGATATTGGTTCGACTGAACGCCGACCAGCGCTACGAGCCCAAAATTATTGTGCTCCCGAAAGCGGGCGAGCAGCGCAGTCACATCGACGCGCGTGTTCGTCTCGTCAATGGCTTCGATGGCAATGTCAACGTCAGGCCCGAGGACGTGGCGCTTGGCGCAATCGTCAGCGATTGCATATATGGCGGCGAGCGAATTCGACGGAATCATCGCCCGCCACCAGCGGATCACATATCCTTCATCGTCATAGTGTGAGGGCTTTATCAGGACGAGCAGGAAGCAACGACTCGAAAACGATCCGGACTGCATTCGGGTCTCCCCGGACACAGGCCGCTCCTTGGAATATCGGCTGCCAGAAGGCATGGCCGTGAACCCTAAATACCCGGGACTTGATTGGCTGATGAGCCTTGCATCAAGAACCAGACGCGGCGCTTAGAACAATAGCGTTTTGCCGGTCCATCCGTGGTCAAAACGCTACGGGATCGGCGTTCGTCAGAGGGCAGCCAGGTTTTGCGCCGAAGACTTTCCAGTCTTTCGATCGGCCACCACTTCGAAGGACACCTTCTGTCCTTCATTGAGGCCATACAAGCCGGCGCGCTCAACCGCGCTGATGTGCACGAACACGTCCTTGCTACCGTCATCGGGTTGAATGAAGCCAAAGCCTTTCTGGCCGTTGAACCACTTTACGGTTCCTTGCATAATGTGTCTCTATCTTTCAGAATGAGTGTACGGTGACCAAGCATTGATGCTCGGTAGCTGGTTGTCGAATTTGGGGATGTCGTCAGTCAGGCGCGCGGTTCGCGGGCGAGGCCAAGTCGTTCGGCCGAAACTCGATGCCCCCATATACGCGTTCGAATACATGACCGCAAGTGCCTATTCCTGCGTAGTTGTTTCCATCAGTTTCGGCGCATTCGACTTCTTCTTTACCTTTATATTGGCGACGCTATTTGCCTCCGCCTCTCTCGCCAACCGAAGTGCGCGCAAGCGAACGGTTTTTTCTTGGGCGGCGCGACTCTGGGCCTGGTACTCTGCCCAGGCCTGCACACCTTCCCGAGCTCGCTCGCGCTTCTTTTCCTCTGACTTCGACATCACTTTCCTTATCAGTTTTTTGAGAGTTTAACTCGACGCCCTCGTCCCGAACGTGCGGCGCACACTCAAGACTCCGGTATTTGTATAATCTTGTCGATGCACTCCACATGATCATACACAGCCACCTGAACGATGGGATACCCCTTTTTTATTGCCAACCCAGCGGCTTCGGCAGCGTCCAGCGTGGCGTAGGTCGCCTTCGTCTGCTTATCGACCCTAAGCCGAAATCGGCCCTCGACTTGCGGCTGCTGTGAACCGGAAGGCGGCGTCTCTTCCGGCTGGTTCTTCTTGCTAAGTCTTGGTGCCATTGGAATATCTTCTCATCTCTCGCTCAGAACGTCCGTTTGTCACTGAGAGCGCCCGTTTACTCCGAAATGCCTCGTGTGATGTTCTCGCTGGGCGATTCTCTGCTGGGCTTGCGATACAGGAACGCGGGAAGCCCTTTCGGGAAGGTCTTCCCTAGGTGCTCGTGCTGATCTTGCTGGACCCGTACGTCATCACGAGGCCGGTTCTTGCCCTGCTTCTTCCTAGTCGCATGACGTGAGCGGCTGTCCTTGAGCGGTCCCCGGATCTGTCGCGCGATGGAAGGATGCTCGGTCACCGGAAGAGAGATGCAGATCAGTTTCTCAATGTCGCGCAGGAACACTGCCTCCTCGGCGTCGCACAGGGAAATAGCCACACCCGTCGCTCCCGCCCGCGCCGTGCGCCCTATCCGGTGCACATAGGTTTCCGGTACGTTGGGAAGATCGAAGTTGACGACGTGGCTGATGCCTTCCACGTCGATGCCGCGAGCAGCGATGTCTGTAGCAATGAGCGTGCGCACTTCGCCTGTTCGGAACTCAGCCAGTGCTCGATCTCGCTGACGCTGTGACTTGTTGCCGTGGATCGCTTGCGCGGCGATGCCGGCATTCGCGAGACTCCGCACAACCCGGTCAGCTCCGCGCTTGGTGCGCGTGAATACGAGGGCGCGGTCGATCCATTCGCGCTTCAATATATCCGCAAGGGCTCCAGGCTTGGCCGCTCGGTCAACCCGGAGAATGTGCTGCTTGACCTGAGCAACAGTCGAGCCGACTGGTGTTGCGGTTGCCTTCACCGGATCCCGCAGCATGGCACGGGCAAGTTCCGCAATGCCCTGTGGCATTGTCGCGGAAAACAGCAGCGTCTGCCGATCCGCGGGCAGCTTTGCGACGATCCTGCGGATATCGTGGATAAAGCCCATGTCGAGCATTCGATCTGCTTCGTCGAGCACGAGAAATTCAACCTCGCCGAGACGAAGCGCATTGCCTTTTACAAGATCCAGCAGGCGTCCCGGTGTGGCGACCAGAACATCGACACCGTTGAGCAGCGATCGTACTTGGCCGCCCAACGGCACGCCGCCGATAGCGAGAGCGGCCTTGATTTGAAGGTGGCGACCGTAAGTGCGAAAGCTATCGAGAATTTGCCCGGACAGTTCGCGGGTTGGGCTGAGAACCAGAACGCGGCAGCACTTCCGCTCAATCCGCCGCCGATTTGCGAATAGATGGTGCAAAATCGGAGCTGCAAATGCCGCAGTTTTCCCGGTGCCTGTCTGGGCGATGCCAATCAGATCGCGGCGTGATTGAATAATTGGAATCGCCTGCGCCTGAATTGGGGTGGGAGTGACGTACCCCTCTTCTGTAAGAGCGCGCGCGATCGGCCCGGCAAGGCCAAAAGCCTGAAATGATGTCAATAGAGAACCTTTGATTGGGCGAGACGGCGCAGCTTCCGCAAAGGGCCTGCTGATTCCGCGTCGCAGGGTGAATGGACGACCCCTCTCGCGTGATCTGGGCGGCCGTCGAGGTTAAAAGAAGCAAGCCAGACCCACCGTTCGGAATGCACACACGCGGCTTGCAGCGACCCCTTATATGGAGCACAGATGTGTTCGTTTCAAGGCCTCCGGGTTGGGTCGATACCCGCGATCTGCGTAGCTTGGCTGTGAACGTGAGATCTTTGCGAAGCCGTGGCTCTTTGAGCCATCGTGAATCGGCAGAAAACGTGATACAGAACGAATCCGCCCCCCGCGCGGCTATTGATGCGGAATTGCGAGCCATCATGCAAACAGCCGTTTCGAGAATCCTGATCGGTCCTTACGGGCTGCACGCATTCGTCGCGGCGGCTCTCGCGCTATTTCTTGCATTTTTGTGGGTGTTCAACTTCACGACCTTTTTTTGACGCGTCGCCGCGCAGACTATGGAAGGGAACGAGTGCGCCTGCGCGGGAGCCTCCGCCGCTCAGAAGTCAGTGCTGACCACATCGTAGGAACCTTTCCGGCCGCGTGCATACACCTTGGCTGCGGCAGCATGGATGCGATCCCGATTCGCATCGAAGGCGCTGAGCAGGCCAGCCTCATCGAGGCGCGCATCGGGTTGGACGCGCTTCAAAGCATCCTCGGTCACGAAGAAGACAGCCTCCATCGCGCTGTCGTGCCCCCAAAACCGTACGGCACGCCGAGTAGCGTCGTAAAAGCGGTTTTGGTTCGGAAATTTCAGGCCCATTGAGAACATCTTGTCAGCGGTTAGGTCTTATGGACCGGCGCATACTTTTGATGGTCAACGCGGGAAGCCCGGACTTGCGCGCGATCAATTGATCCTGTTCAGCGATGAAATCTCTAGCCGAAGCATCGGCTTCTGGTCCAGCCACCACTGTGCTCGGTACCCTGCGATTGGACAGCTGCGAGCCATCTTCATAAAAGACGTCGAACAGAATGAATTCAGCAGCTGCACGGGTTCCCGGCTTCCGAGCCATGTTCAACCCTTCTCCTCAAGGCTGAGCTAATATCGGCGTTGCTTTCCCCAATCAAAGCGCCATTCTAAGGCGGCAATAGCACAGAAAATGTCGATCACATGCTACCATGATCGTACGGCCTGTGATCAACGGGTAGGATAGGAGGGCTTATGGCATTCAAGCCAAACTACGGTAGAGATCGCGCCGAACGACAAAGGACCGCTCGCGCACGCAACGAGGAAAAACAGCGTAAGAAGGAGGAGAAAGCTGCTCAGCGCAAAGCTGAACGCACTCTGGACAATCCTGTTCTGGATGAAAAAAAGAACGACGAACCCATTGACCCTACCCCAGCCGAAGGCGGCGCGCTGCGCGAATGATGTGACTGCGCGGTCCTGGCGATCAAATGTTCCATCGCTGTGAGCTGGTTCCGTTTGGGGCGCTGCGACCACAAACAGCTGGCTATTTAGCCGGTGAGATACCATATTGCCGAATCATCGGTATTTCGCTCAGGCACCGATGACTGAGAGACCCGTCGTGCTCCCGCCGTGACCCAGGGAGATCGCCGTGGGCTCAGCCGTGCCCTCTCGACATTGCCCGCGTTAGCGACCGCCGCAATCGTCACGCGGTAGCCGACCGTGAACTCATAGGAGTGAAGATTTGCAGGTCCTCGTCCGCGACAACAATATCGATCAGGCCCTTCGAGTCCTGAAGAAGAAAATGCAACGCGAAGGCGTATTTCGCGAAATGAAACGGCGGCGGTTTTACGAAAAGCCCTCCGAGAAGGCGACCCGGCAAAAGGCTGAAGCATCCCGCCGAGCGAGGAAACTCGCGCGCAAGCAGGCGGTGCGCGACGGGCTCATTGCCCCGCCTAAGAACAAGAGATTTCCCACTGAGCGAAGCGGCGGAGCGCCTCGTACGAGCGGCCAGCATTCCGGGGCAATGAGGTGAGATTCCGGTCTCACCAGCACGTGTACTATCTGGGTCGATATGCCATAAGTGCTCAGCACCAGCGGAAACGGAATAATGACTGCCGCCGAATCCAGAGCTCTGAAGAAGGGCACGCGCGTTTACTGGCAGGGCGACGTCGCTGACAGTGGCATCATCCGCGGGACAGCCTGGGACGCGGTCACCATCGTCTGGGACAACGGTCACGTCGCCATCGTGCACCATGGCGACATGGGCGAAATTGAGAGCGCACCAATAAAGCGACCGCCCGAGAAGTTCAGGGTTTTATAAAAACAGCAAAGAACGAAGATCAAGGACATGCCGTCAAAGCTAATTCCCGCAGCGGCGGCGGGATCAAGAGTTCAAGGCTGCTCGCATAAGTTACCCGCGCGGCGTTTCGGCAATGTGAGCCCAACACAGTTTCGGCGAGCGACCGCAAGAACGTTTACGAGCGCTTGAGCTCCCGGCTGACGGCCTCGACCGAATGGCCGACTTTTCTGACAGCTTCCGAGAGGCGCTCTTTGGATAAATCGAATTTGTCGGCCCAATACTGTACCTCGTGGGGCTCCATGAGATTGATGCGGGACCTATCCGCAGGCCCTTTCTTTGAAAGATCGTCTGGCATGATGATGCGCTCCTTTGAGGGGCCAACGACTGCGTATCTGTGTGGTTCCTCTCACCATAACAATTACAGGCCTTTCAGCCAATTTTTTCTGCGGTTAGGGCATGATCCCGAAAAGTCGGAACCGCTGATGGCGGGACTACTCAACCACCTCGTCGGCAAGCGCAACCAGTTTGTCCGGTACCGTTAGTCCCAGCGCTTTTGCCGTATTCAGGTTGAGGGCGAGATAAAATTTGGTTGGAATTTCAATGGGCAGCTCCGCGGGCGAAGTACCGCGAAGTATGCGGTCGACATAGCGCGCCAGGGAGCGATAGAGCTCGCGCACATTTGGCCCATAGGTCAGCAAGCATCCCTTGCGCGCGAATGGAGACCAGCCTGAGACGGAAGGTAATCTCGCGTCGAGTGCGAACTGGCCAATGCGCCCGCTGATCTCGTACATGGCCGAATCGGGAAAGATCACGAGGGCGTCGCAGCAGTCCTGAACAATCGCGCGAAATACCCCCTCCAGCTCACCGACATCGCGCGCGGGAAGCGTCTGCGCGTAATATGGGAAATATGAAAGCTCGATGCCAAGTTTTGCGGCGACGCTTTCTGTGGCTTTGCGCTCGAGGTGATCGCCCGGGTGTTGCGGTCGGGCAAGGACGGCTATGCGCCGGATTTGCGGCAGCCATTCCTTAAGGAGCTCAACCCGTTTGCCCACCAGCTCCAGAGCGAGATAGCTCATGCCGGTGAAATTGCCGCCCGGCCGCGCCCAGCTCTGCACAAGCTTGCCCTCCACTGGATCGCCGCTGAAGCCGAATACGACGGGTTTTCCAGGGTTCAGCCCCCGCATGGCGTAGACCATCAGCTCCTGGGTGACGATCACCTCGGGATCCGACGCAAGCAGCTGGCGCCCCGACGCTTCCATGTCATCCCGGCCGGTTGCCCAAAACAGGTCGAGTCGAAGATTGCGCCCTTCGATCAAACTCAGTTCGCGCAAACCTGCGCGCAGAGAGTCCACATAGGGAGACGGCTCGTCCGCACGGCCGAGCCCGAGCCAGGCGACGCGCCTCACCTGCTCTGCGCGTTGAGCCCTCAGGGGAAACGGAAAGGCCACGCTGCCAAGTAGGCTCAAGAATGCGCGCCGGCCGTGTCGCTGCATGCCTACTCCATATCGAGTCCGGAGCTGACGAAAGGCTAGATCAACCGGCACCGGCTTCGCAACTGCGCCGAAGCCCGTCAGTCCTGTGGGACATGCCCGGAGTGCTGCTATGGTCAACGACTGCTGTCTGACTGAGAGCTTGAAATTCCTCAAGAACTGATGAAGTAAAGCGCGCTGCTCGTCCGCGTGGCAGCGCAATCCCAAGCTGTAGCTCTGGACTAGCGCCTTGCGGAATGAGCAAACATCGGATCGTGCGGAGCAGCTGGTTCTCGTGTCATACGCGGTCAAGGAGATTTTCCTCACCCTGCAAGGTGAGGGCGCGCATACCGGCAGGACAGCCGTGTTCTGCCGCTTCGCCGGCTGCAATCTCTGGTCCGGGCGCGAGCAGGACCGCGCAGCCGCACAATGTCCGTTCTGCGACACCGAATTTGTAGGTACCGATGGTACGCGTGGAGCGCGCTACGCGACGGCGGCAGAGCTCGCGAATGAGATCGCGGCCGAGTGGGGAGCAGTGCAGGAGAATCGGTTCGTCGTTCTTACCGGCGGCGAGCCGCTGCTGCAGGTGGATGATGCCCTGATCCAGGCGCTGCACGCGCGGGCTTTTACCGTTGCGGTGGAAACGAACGGTACCATCGAAGCGCCGCGTGGGCTTGACTGGGTTTGCGTCAGCCCCAAGGCGGGTACCGAACTGCGCATAAAGAGCGGTGATGAACTGAAACTCGTGTTCCCGCAGACCGGGGCACCGCCCGAGCTGTTCGAGGCACTTGCCTTCAATCGCTTTTCCCTTCAGCCGATGCACGGCGCGGAGCTTGTCGAGAACACCGCCCGCGCCGTTGAGTACTGCCTCCGCCACCCGCGCTGGAGGCTGAGCCTGCAGATGCACAAAGTCGCCAACATCAGATGAGAGTCAGTCAGGCATTCAGATTCGAAGCGGCGCACCGGCTGCCGAACGTGCCGCCGACCCATCGCTGCTACCGCATGCACGGCCATTCCTATCGGGTTGAAGCAACTCTCGAAGGACCGGTCGATACACACACGGGGTTTGTCGCAGATTTCTTCGAGATTGAGGATGCGCTTGCGCACTTGATCGCCCAGCTCGATCACCAGTGCCTGAACGAGATCGCCGGCCTTGAGAATCCCACTTCGGAAAACATCGCGGTCTGGCTGTGGGAACGAGGCAAGTCCCAACTGCCGCAGCTTTGCTCCATTCGCATCTACGAAACTGCCGACACCTGGGTCGACTATGACGGCAAGTAGTGCGCGATGCCGCTCTTGTCCGTCTTCGCGCTCCAGCGCGGAAGAAGCTGCACGCGCGGGTATCAGCCTTTGACGCGCACGTAACTGCCGGGCGCGTCCTCGACGGGCGCGAGCTTGCCCGAGCCGATGACGCGAGCCCGCACACGTTCGTTGTCCAGAGCCTCGATCCACGCCTGCCAGTCCGGCCACCACGAGCCCGGGTGCTCCTGCGCCCTCTCGATCCATCCCTCGAGTTCGCCGCCCGGAGCATCGCCCGTCCAGTGCTGGTAGCGCACCTTGGGGCCGGGCGGGTTGATCACGCCGGCGATATGGCCGGAGCCCGCCAGCACGAAGCGAACGTTCCCGCCGAACAGGCTGGCGCCGACAAACACGGACTTTGCCGGCGCGATGTGGTCCTCGCGTGCCGCAAGCTCATAGATCGGCATATCGATCTTTCTGAGATCGACCCGCTCGCCTCCGATTTCGAGCCGGCCCTCGGCCAGATCGTTCTGCAAATAGCAGTGGCGCAGATAGAAACTGTGGTTGGCGGCAGGCATGCGCGTGGAATCTGAATTCCAGAACAGCAAATCGAACGGCAGCGGCTCCTTTCCGCGCTGATAGACGTTGACGATGTAAGGCCAGATCAGGTCGTTCGAGCGCAGCAGATTGAATACGGTGCGCATCTTCTTCGAATCGAGATAGCCTTTTTCTTCCATCTCGCGTTCGATCGATTTAATTTGCTCCTCATCCGAGAACACTTTCAGATCGCCTGCATGCTTGAAATCCACCTGCGCTGTGAAGAACGTGACGCTGCGGACGCGGTTGTCGCCGGACGCCCGCATCACGGCGAGAGCCACCGCCACCAGTGTGCCGCCGACGCAGTAGCCAAGCGCGTTGATGCCCTCCTCGCCGGTCGCATCGCACACTGCGTTGATCGCCTCGAAAACGCCCTGGCGCATGTAGTCTTCGAAGGTTTTTCTCGCGAGCCGCTCGTCCGGATTGACCCAGGAGACGACGAACACGGTATGCCCCTGGGACACCGCCCATTTGATGAAGGATTTTTCCGGGGTGAGATCGAGGATGTAGAACTTGTTGATCCAGGGGGGCACGATGAGCAGCGGGCGTTTCAGGACCGTGTCCGTCGCGGCCTCGTATTGAATGAGCTGCAACAGCTCGTTCTGAAAAATGACCTTGCCGGGCGTGATCGCCAGATTGCGGCCTACCTCGAACTTGCTGAAATCGGTCTGCCGGATGCGCAGGTCGCCGCCGCCGATCTTGATGTCCTCAGCCAGAAGCTGCATACCGCGAACGAGATTTTCCCCGTCGGAAGCAAAGGTCTCGCGCAGGAGCTCCGGGTTGGTGAAGACCCAGTTGGACGGCGCTAGCGCGTTCATCACCTGCTTCATGTAGAAGCCCGCCTTGTGGCGGGTATCGGCATCGACGTCCTCCGCTCCTTCCACCAAGTGCTCGGCCCATCGCGAATTGATGAGATAGGCCTGTTTCATGAAGTCGAAATATTGGTTCTGCGACCAGGCAGGATCCTTGAAGCGCGCGTCCTTTGCGTCGGGCACGGCCACGGGTTCGGTCTGGGACGTGCCGGTCAAAGCAGAGGTCCATAATTTCATATAGCGCTGCCAGAGGTCGAGTTGCGCCTCTGCGAATTTCTGCGGCTGGGCGAGCCACGCGCCCTGGATCTTGCTGAACACATTCATCATGCGGGTGAGGTCGCCAGACGCAAAGGCCTCGGCCGGATTGCTCAGGCGCGGCTCGACATAGGCGGCCACGGCCTTGGCCGTTTCCTCGACCAACCGGCCCATATTCTGTGCGAATCTTTGCGGGTCCTGCACTTCGAAGCCGAAGCCGCGCGCCGCCGCCACCGGCTCCTGAGAGCTATCTTGCGCCATGCCCGTCCTTCCGGATGTCTAAATCCGATGGTAGCCGAATACACATAATCATGAAAGTAGGATGCGTTGAGCCGAAGTAAAACCCATCCGCTTCCTCGCCCGGGTGGGCGCAGGTGAGATCCGGGACAGCCCGCATGTCGCAAGGCTCATGCGGGAAAGAGTGAAAGGCGTTTATCGCTCGCGGGTTTCGCTCGAGGTGAACCAAACCTTCGCGCGGACTTTGCTCATCTGCTCCTGGTCAATGAAAGGCAGAATCGTCTTCTCGAAGGCGAATTTGAGCCGCTGATATTCGCCGGCGCAGCCTTCGGCGCGTTCCTTCGGAAGCCAACCGACGTCGACGAAGTCCTTGAATGCGTCGGGATCGCCGCCATAGGCCATGCACACAGTGTTGTACATGCGCTGGCTCGCGGTGCCGTGCTCGTCCGAATAGGCACAGAAGGGATCGAGCTGACAGCGTGCCCCGGGATCCTTGGGATAATTGGGATCGCGCGTATTCGGCTTTTCCACGTTGGGATCGGCGCCCTGCGCCGCGTCATAGGCCCAGTAATAGGCGAAGCCTTTGATGACCGTGCGCGCGGTCTCTCTGCCGAATTGCAGCGCGATGAATGCCGCCATGAAGTCGGCGGCGTCCTCCTCGCGACCGAAAATGGGCACGCTCAGCAGATCGAACATGGCATGGCCGGTTTCGTGCAGCAGCACCGACGCAAACAGCCCGGCCGTAAGCTGTTCCTTCGATACCGGCGTCCACAGCTGCCGGCTCGATTGCATTGCCGCGAGTTCCTGGGCGCTCTTTTCCGCCGCGGCAATGAACGAGTAGCACATGTTTATCAGATGATTGTACGGATCGTAGTAGGGGCTGTCCCAGGCCTTGCCGTCGCAATCGCTGGCGATGAGGAAGAGCGTGTACGGCAGGCGCAGCGGAGAGAGAAACTCGGCGTACTCCTCGAGCACCCGCCGCTTCATCATGCGCTCGCGTAGCGCCATGCGCTCCGGGCTGATTTGCTTCGCGCCCTGACCAAAACCGGTCGTCCAGTAGCCGCGATCCCCTTTTTCCCGCTCGTAGACGACGATCTTGCTGTTTTGCACCGCGGCTGCCGGGCTCTGAGCCATTGTTGGCGAGCTGAACAAGAGCGGCACGGCTGTCGACACCGCAAGCAAGAAACGAGAGACCATCCGATTCATCGCGACGTCCTTCATTGCATCGTCATGAGGGAATGAGGATTATTTCTTCGGCTGCCAGGTGAGCCAGGGCGTCGCCCTGATTCTGACCAACGCCTCGGGATCCACATAGGGCATGATGCGCAGATCGAAAGCCCGGCGGATCTGCTCGTATTCGCCCTCGCAGCGATCGGCGCGGCTTTTCGGCAGAACGCCCTTCTGCACGAGATCGCCGAATTGCAGCGGCGCCGCCGCATAGGCGATGCAGACATAGTTGAAGAAACGCTGTGCCTGGGGCGATGCGACGTCGGAGAAGTCGCTTCCGGTCCACTTCTTTTCCGACCAGGTGAAGAGGTTAGCGGTACCCAGGATCGTGACCTGCGCTACGTCTTCGCCGAACTGTACCATGATGAGCGCCGCGAGCCTGTCCGCGGCGTCCTGCTCGCGCCCCCAGATCGGAACTTCCAGAATGTCGAAGAGAGCGCGCGCGGTTTCGTGCAGCACGGTCTCGATGAACGCGCCCTTGATCACGATCTGGCGGAAGTCGGAGTCTTGGGCATGCTTGGCCGCGAGCTCCTCGATGGCCTGCACCATCTCGTAACAGACGATCGCCGCGCCTTGCGGGCGAAAGCGCACGCTCTGGCCGCCGCATTGCGCCGTGCTCACCGAGAGTTCGCGCGGCAGGCGCAGCGGCGAGAGAAAGGCCTGCAGCTCTTCCAAGACGGCGCGCTGCTTCAGTCTTTCGTAGATGGGGCGCAACTGCGCGTTCGTGGGCTCCTCGTAGCTGATCTTGACGCGCGCGGGCTGGGCGGCCGCCGGCAACGCGAGTACGACAGTCAATAGAGCTACGAAGCACGCTGTGAGGGCTGTGCATCTGATCAAGGGACGTTCTCCTCGAGCCGCTTAGCGCGACGTACCAAGCAATGTTGCTCCCGGGCGGCTGCAGGACGGTCGCCCCATGGCAGCCCGGATCTTTATGTCAGGCAAGGCGAGTCAAAATGCCAGAGGCGCTATTCGCCTTCGTAGTATTTGGTCAGCAAGGCGGCAAATAGCCGGCCATTTTCCTTGATGTTTTCCAGAGTGACACCGCCCGCGAGCGTCATGTCCAGTTCAAACGCTACCCCGCCGTCGCTATCCAGATAAACCTTGGCAAAACGATATTGCGCGTTCCATGCGTTAACATTGTCTGCCGTAACATTTGGATCCGCGTTGAAATAAGCGCCAAACAGCAGATCGCCGCAACCCTGATTGTTACAATTACCAAGCGCGACGTAGGGGGACTTCAACTCGCCGACACTCACCTTAACGTATTTTTGCCCGTCCTGCGTGGTCGCGACCTGAGAACGCATGCCCGCCTGCGTGAGCACCGTCGCCAGCTGCTCGGGGGTGATCCGGGAAACGACCTGTCCGGCGGCCTGTTGCCCAGCGGCGCCGCCCTGTTTCGGCCCGAGCTGAGCGAACGAGTGATCTACATTCATGAGCAGACAGCCCCCGAGGACAGCGATCAGGACAAGGATGCGCATGCGATTATCCTACGTTTTCTGGTAAACAGGAAAGGAAGTTGATGATGCGATCGGAATGCATCGAGCACCATTTGAGCGACATTTTTTTTGTTGCGCAAGGCCATTCTGCCCGAGGATCGCGGGACAAATTGCCGTGTATGCGACGAGAGGGTTCCGGATCACCGCTGGAACCTGCGGCAGAACGGGTCAAGGGGTGCTGGGCTTGAGGAGAGCCGTCTGTGGATCGGGTGACGACTCGAGGCTATTACGTATTCTTAAGGTGCATATCGCTCACGGAAATGGCAGAGTCCAATGAATTTGGGAGTACACCTTGCGCGAAAGGAAATCACAATGCGAGTGGTGACCGCCATTGCAGTAGCTTGCGTCGGTTTGGCCGTTGGGGCTTCTCCCGTCCTGGCGCAGCAGGCCGGGCCGAGCGATACCGCCAACACGCTCCAGGCAGCAAAAAACAAGCTGCACGCCGCGCGCGCTCAAGAGCAGAAGGACACGGTCACTGGCGCTTCCCATGGCCTGCGGCTGAGCCCCCAGGCTCTCAAGCTCGGGCGTTCTGCGAACAAGGACTCTCTAAAGAAAGCGGCTGGCGACAGCGACTCCTCACCATGGAAGGACAGTTTGCGGCTTGACCTCGCAAACAAGAAGCTGTCTGCTCTCGCGACCGGCCGGCCTCCGGCGCAAGTGCAACGCGACCAGAGGGCCAAGCTCGCAAACCGCAGCCTTGTTTCAGCAGCTCGGAAGAATACACTCACCGCCGCCTCCGCCAAGGGCAAGCTCGCCGCGGACAGGGATGAGTTGAAGAGATCGCACTAATATTCGGCTCAATGCTTAAGTTTATGTAATGCACATCAATCGCCGCGCTTGAGCCACAATGGCCGGCCAGCTTTCATCAGACGCAAAATCGGTTAGAATGATTGCGACATGGAAGCGGCCTAACCAGAAGCATGTGTGAAACGCTGCGCAATCAAATCCCCCTGACCAGATTTAGGAGTTCAGCAATGAAACACCGGACCACTGCGATAGGTTTGGCCGCGCTTGGCACTGCCTTGCTGGTCGGCGCGCCAAGCTATGCGCAAAATTTGGACAAGCCCCCGAGCGCGACGCCTCCCGCTCCATCGGCGCAGAAGTCCTGGCTGAAGAAGCCTTCCAGCACCACGGGCAAATTCAGCGTGTCGTCCGCGCCTGCATCGGCTGAAGCCGCGAAGGATCTTCCAGAAGCGCCACGCGCCGACAGCAAATTCATGAAGTAATCCTGGCCCCCGGCGCGGGGGCCGGAGCTGCGTAGCTCGGCGGCGGCGGGTATCCCGCCGCCGCTTGCATTATTGCAGGAGAACGGGTGCGCCGGCGGGGACCGGAATGAAGGCGCCTTTACTGTCATCAGCGCAATTCGGGCTGTGGGTGGCGTCGTAGTCGAACTTTTGTTGGAAAAGGCATGCCCATATGGTGTCCGGGTCGCCCGTGTCGCCTTGATAAACAGCGCCTCCTTCGTTGATGGCCCAGAGATAAAATCCCGGCACAAGAACCGGGCTGAGATCGGCGCATTTGCCACTGTCGACGAAGAACCAACCCCGCACGCGCCACATATTGGCGGCGGTACGGACGATAACGGCGAACTGGGCTTCGCTGCCGCTTTGATTGCACACCCTGGGATTGAATTGCTGAAGCTTCTGGGCCCCTGAAGGATCGGTCAAGCAAACTGCCAAAATACCGCAAGCAACCGCGACGGCGAGAAGCAAACTTCGCATGTTCTGAGTCCCGGATTTCCGAATGAGGTTGCACTATGATCGGCAATTTTACCGCTTGCAAGCGCCTCAATCTGAGAGTTGCGCACGCCGGAACGGCCGCCTGAGGAAGTCGGGCCTTTTCAGGTCAGATGATTTCATATTCTCGCCCCACAACCTCCCTGCAATGGTCCCAAGCGGCGCGCAGTAAGCGCGCGACTGGGGATATGCAGGGGGAGATCGCGGGATGCATTTTTTGGCATTCGTTCGGGGAATCGTCGCCGTGCTGAGAAGGCGCTATCGGCCGGAACTCTATTATATGCGCGGCCCCGGTCCGAAATGGTTCGAGCGCCACGGACAGTCTTCCTGACAACCACAGACGCCAGAGGCCAGAGGGCAAGGCAAGGCTTAATAAACGCTCTTCTACTTTCCTCGGTTGTCTGATCCGTCATCCGTTACCGGTTAACCCGAAAATAATTTTGCTGCAGCACGATCGGCTCGCTTGTGGGGACCGAGGTTGTTGCCGGTCCCGCGGGCGATCGGGGGCGATCTCATAATATCAGCGTGTGTGGGCGTAAGTGATGCGGTCACGTATCGGCGGCCTTTGGGCTGATCGGATTTCTCATTCTGCCATCACGATTGCGGGGCTCTCCTGCGGAGCTTTGGTGTTCTTCGTTGCGGTGCCACTCGCCTCGTCGAGCCCGTTTCCAGCGCCCCGTGACACCGTATGGGGGGTTAAATCTCCTGCTATTGCTGCGCCGGTCACGCTGGGACCCCTCGAGGACGAGGACGCGTTGGCAGAATGGGAAGCCGCAATCGCCTGGAGCTTTGCGTCGCTGGCGCCGAGCGGCATGTCCTCGAAATTCGAACGGGATGCGGACGAAGAACCTAGGATTACGGGCAGCATCGCCAACCCGGCATCCCCATCCTCCGCACCCGCGAAACGTGCGCACTCGCTCATGGAGGAAGTGGACGACTATTTGTGGGAGGTCTATCGGCGTGCCCCCGTCAAGCGGGATTCGACCGGCGATTTCACCTGGAAGGATCCGGCCGCGGCCAAGCGCTTCGGCCTGTCCATGCCGGCTTATGTGATCAGCGGCATGGATCCCGATTTCCGCGAACAGCTTTATCATGCCGGCCAAGCCATGGATGCTGCCGGTATCCGCTGGTCCATGCTCAGCGCGTTCCGCGACGACTATCGCCAGAGCCTGGCCTCCGGGCTCAAGGCCGGAACCAGCAACTCGCTGCATGGCGGCAAAGCGCGGACCGGCGGCTACGGACACGGGCAGGCGATCGATATCACCAGCGAGGACGGCCACGCAGAAGTGGTGTGGCGCTGGCTCGACAAGCACGGCAGCAAATACGGGCTCTACCGTCCCATGCCGGGCGCCGACCCGGCGCACGTGCAGCCGCGAGGGAATTGGCACAAGCTCGCCGTGACCCTGCGGGAGAGCCGTGCACGCGCCGTGCAGGAAGCGCGCGCCCCGGCAGAGCAGGAAACCGCGGCGCGGTAGCCCGCATGAGCGTCAGCGACATGCGGGAAATCCCCGGGTGTCGCTTCGCTCACCCGGGCTACAACCCAATTATTAGCCCTTCGTCGGCGCCGAGCTTCATGCGACCGCGCACCTGCTCTCCCTCGCGTTCGCGCGTCGTCGAGATAAGAATTCGGCCGTGCAGCTCGACCTCTGCGTTCTCGTTGCTCATATTCAGCGCGATGCGAAGGACGCGAGCCTGGTGCCGGCGTTCGTAAATCAGAACACGGTCCGTCACCACCACCGTCTGATAGCTCCCGATTGACAGAGCAGGCTCGGATCGGCGCAACGAGATCAGCGCGCGATAAAGCGCGAGCATGGATTTTCGGTCCGCGCTTTGCGCGGCAACGTTGACCGACCGATAGTCGCTTGCAACCGGCAGCCAAGGCTGGGTCGGGCTGAAGCCCGCGTGGGGGCTTGCATCCCACTGCATGGGCGTACGCTCCGGATCCCGCCCCAGGCCGAGGCCCGGCACGTTCAACTCCCAGCAGTCGCGCAGGCGCTCGCGCGGGATCGGCACATCGGTCATTGCGATCTCCTCGCCCTGATAGATTGTGGGCGTGCCCCGCAGGGTGAGCATCAGCATGCCGGCGACGCGCGCCTGCGCACCCCCGATGCGGCTCGCAAGGCGCGGCTGGTCGTGATTGCCGAGCACCCAGTTGGGCCACCCGCCAGGTGGCAGCTTCGCTTCATACGTTTCGACGAGGTCGCGCACCGGCTTGGGTTTCCAGGGCGTGGAAATGAGATGAAAGTTGAACGGCAGCTGAAAACCCGAAAGATCGGCGCCGTAATAGGCGACGAGCCGATCAATCGGCAGATAGGCCTCGCCGATCAGGAGCCGGTCGCCCGGATATGCGTTGGCAACTGCGCGCATGGCGGCGACAGCCTTGTGCACTTCGGGCTGCTCGATCGTGTGGCTGCGCAGGAGCCGCCGCGCCGGCGACATGCCCTCTTTCCATTGCGGATCGGTCGGATTGTCGCGCAGCGCGACATCTTCATAGAGATAGTGGATGGCATCGACGCGAAACCCGTCGACGCCGCGATCGAACCAGAACCGCATCACGTCCAGCATGGCCGCAACGACATCGGGATTTCGCCAATTCAGGTCGGGCTGCTGGGGCAGGAACGCGTGGTAGTAGAACTGGGCCGTGCGTTCGCCCCATTGCCACGCGCTGCCGCCGAACTCGGAAATCCAGTTTGAGGGCGGCCCGCCGCCCGCCTTTCCGTCGCGCCAGATGTACCAATCCCGTTTCGCACTCTGCCGTGAGGAGCGGCTGTCGAGAAACCATGGATGCTGGTCCGAGCTGTGATTGGGCACGTAATCGAGGATGATCTTCAGATTCCTTCGGTGCATCTCGGCAAGGAGGCGATCGAATGTGACGAGATCGCCAAAAACCGGATCGATATCGGTGTAATTCACCACGTCGTAACCGAAGTCGGCCATCGGAGAAGAAAAGATCGGCGAAATCCACACCGCATCGATACCGAGTTCGACCAGATAATCGAGGCGCAGGATAATGCCTTCGAGATCGCCGATACCGTCGCCATTCGAGTCCTGAAACGAGCGCGGGTAGATCTGATAGATGACGGCTTTTTGCCACCACGCTGGCTGCATCGAAGACATCGCTGCTTTTGCCAGACGCGGGCTTGACCCGCGCATCCGGTTGTTCCCTGCAAAAAATGGATTGCCGGTCCAGCCCGGCCCTTCGCGCGCCGTCGAGACTACTGCAGCACGCGCTGATAAAGATGGCTGTAGGCGTTGGCCGAATCGCCCCAACTGAATGCTCGTTCCATCGCTTGTCGCCGCATCGTGTTGAGTTGCCGCTTCGAGCCAAAGGTGGAGAACGCGCGGCACACGGCCCCGAGCAAACCTCCAACCGAAGGCTCTTGGAAGAGGAATCCGGTCTTGCCATCCTCGATCGTATCGGCAAGCCCGCCGGTCTGATGGCCGATGGGAAGCGATCCAAACTTTTGCGCATACATCTGTGTGAGCCCGCAGGGCTCGAAGCGCGAGGGCATCAGCATGAAATCGCAGCCCGCAAAAATCCGCCTCGCCTCGCCCTCCTCGTAACGGATGCTCACACCGATGGACCGGGCAAAGCGCTTGCTCTTTGCCTGGAGCGCCTCTTCAAAATGCTTTTCTCCCGTGCCAGAGACCACGATCTGGCCGCCAGCGGAAACTATGGCGTCGGCCGCGTCGAGCACGAGATCGACGCCTTTCTGATGCACGAGGCGAGCGACGAGGCCGAACAGCGGACCACGCGAGATCGCCAGCCCGAACACGCTGCGTACGTGATCCGTATTGGCACGCTTGCCCTTCCAGTCACCGCATTCATAGGTGCTGGCGAGATCGGGGCACGTGCGAGAGTCCCAGCTCTCGTCGACGCCGTTGAGTATGCCGGTGAGCTCATGATTCTGCGCGCGCGCGCGGAGAAGCCCATCGAGCCCGCAACCAAACTGCGGGGTGGTGATCTCGTCCGCATAGGTGTTGCTCACGGTGGTGAGATGGCTCGCATAGACGAGCCCCGCCTTCATGAACGACACCTTCTGATAGAACTCGACACCATCGATGTGAAACGCACTCGACGGCGCGCCAATGCGCGCGAGCGTGTCGCGCGCGAAGAGACCCTGATAGGCAAGATTGTGGATGGTCAGAATCGTGGGAATGTGGGCGTTTCGCCAATGCAGATAGGCCGGCACCAGCGCCGAAGGCCAATCGTTCACATGCACGAGATCAGGGCGCCAATCCGGATCGACGAGACCCTGCGCGAGATCGGCTGCCGCGGCTGCAAAGCGGCCGAAGCGAATATCGTTATCGTGCCAGTCCTGCCCGGATGGGTCGCAATAGGGAGTGCCGTCGCGGTCGTAAAGCGCGCTGCTCAACACGACGTAGACGCTCATCCCGTCGGGCGTCTGCAACCGGCCGATGGAGCAGGCCGGCAAGCCCGCGAGCGCATCAGAATCGCCGACCATCTCGATAGGCTCGGGGCCGCTGACGATGCGACGATAGCCCGGCACCAGCACCCGGATGTCGCACAGCCGACGAAGGGCGCGCGGCAAGGCCGCCGAAATGTCGCCCAATCCACCAACTTTTACGAGATCGCCAAATTCAGGCGTGACGAAGAGAATTCGGATAGGCCGCATGCCCCTCTTGCTCCAAGCACCCCAACTGGAAGCGCGGCGCAACTCTCGATGAGAGTCGCTCCGGGAAGAATGAACCGCATGACCGCGAGAAAGTTCCTTGAGGACTTCGGCCATTGCTGGCTGTCGCCCACCCGACACAACCCCGCCTTTCCTGAAAATCTGCCGGGTATGTGACCTCCCTCACTCTCTAAACGGCTTCGCCCTGCGATCTTCCGGCAAAGCGGTCAACTCGCCCGCTGGAGTGCAACTGAGCACGAACGTGGAGAGGGATCATGAGAATTCTGGGAAACAAATACGCGGTGGCGTATTGGGCGCGCAAATGCCTCGGCTTTTTGGCCGTGACGCTGCTTGCCGCATTGGCGGTGACGCAATGGGTGCATACCACGCGATTTGCGCGGCATGCCCTGGCAACCGATAGCGCGATGATGTTGCCGGCGCGCGGCGGACAATTGGAGCAACTGCCTCTGTGGTAATGCCCCACAGGTCACCACAAGACTGCGTAACCACCGCTTCGCCGTGCGGGCGCCTGGGCATGAGCCCGGGAGCTTTCCCCGTGATTGCGGCTCCCGCTGTAACCCGTTCTCCGCGAAGCGCGCGGAGGATGCACCACCGTCTCTGGCGCCACCACTGCCGATGCCGCTTCTGGCAGAGCACGCGCAGGTTCAGCCGGGACGACTGCAATTGGTTCGGCGCGGACCGTCGTGCTGGGAATGGGCTCCGCAGGCAGCATCGCGGCACGATCGCCAGCAGGGAGCGGCACAGTAGGCTCGCTCGAGACGCAGTTGCCGTCCGGCTGCAAGCTGCATGAGGATTTCGCCTCGGCCTTGTTCAGCCCGACGGTTTGCATCGGCTTACGCTCTACGCGGATGACCTTTGGCTCGGGCTTTTGTGGCTCAAGTTTTTGCGGTGTTGTGGCGATGGCTTGTGGAAGAACTCTTCCGGCTATCGGCGGAATAATTCTTTCGGCCGTCTCTCCAGTAGCTGCGGCCGGCATGCGCGGTTCGGAAGGCGCGAGCGCAAACGCGTCGCGAGCCTCCGGTTCTTCGTCACTCAAGAGCACCAGGATACCGTTCGTCCCGGCAATCAGCCCGATTGCAATGAAAACAACAGCGATGCCGAGTTTTCGGAGGGAGCCGGGAGATGGCGAGAACAACCCGAAATCAGGATGCAACACGCGGGCCAAGGGTACACTCCTCATCCCCTTTTCCCGCCCCGGTGATTCCATATCCTGAAAGTGCGTGTGCATCAATGGCAATATCAGATGACGGAGGACGGACCACAGACGCCGGACGACAGATGTTAGAGGAGAGTTAATCAACGCGGATTGCCTGTCGCCGCGGCCTTTGCTGGCGCTCCTGGTCGGATGACAATGAGATGACAGACAACAGAGGACAGATATACAAGGAGACCGCAGCACTGCGATGAAGTGCACGGTTTTTCTGTCCTCTGGCATCTGTTCTCCGCCCTCCGTTCCATGCTCGGCCTCAGCTTCGCTCAACTCATTGATCTTGCGATCGGCGGACTTGCGATTGGCTGCGTGTACAGCCTCGTCGCACTTGGCTTCGCCATGATCATGCGCGCCACCAACATCATTCATTTCGCTCAAGGTGAGGTCATGATGCTCGGCGCAATGTGCGGATTGACCTCGCTGTGGCTCGTCCCCCGGCTTCCGCTCGTCGCCGTGCTCGCGGTCGGCATGCTCGCCTCGGGGGTCATCGCTGTCGCGATGGAGCTTATGGTCTACCGCACGTTGCGCCGGCGGCGCGTGTCAATCATGAACGTGATTACCGCGACGGTGGGCATGTCGATACTCTGCATCAACGCGGCGCGATTGATCTGGGGCTCAGAACCGCTGCGCTTTCCCGAACTGTTCGGCACGCAGGCCTATGAATTCGCAGGCCTGCGTATCTCCCCACAGCTGTTCTGGATCATGGTGATGGGCATTGGCATCATGCTCGCGCTGCAGCTTTTTCTAAAACACACGCGCACCGGCATCCTGATGCAGGCAATGGCACAGGACGCGGATGCTGCTCAGCTTATGGGCGCGAACCAGACGCGCATGACGGCCTACACGTTCGGGCTCGCCGGACTGATGGCGGGCGCCGCCGGCGTGATGCTCGGCTCCATGTTCTTTGCCTTTTTCGAAATGGGATTCATCACCGGATTGAAGGGCTTCGTTGCTGCGACCTTGGGCGGGCTTGGGAGTATCACCGGCGCGATGCTCGGCGGCATCCTGTTTGGACTGATCGAGACGTTCAGCGCGGTGTTTCTGTCTTCGGCGTACAAAGACGGGATCGGCATGCTGCTGCTGATTGCCATTCTGCTGTTTCTGCCCTCTGGGCTGGTCGGCCTGTGGCAGAAGCGCTGGTAGGGCAGGCTGCGCCTGCGAGCCGCAACCGAGCGCCGCGCACTGCGCTCTTGATCTGCTTGGGTTTGGCGGTCTTGCCGTGGCTCGAATCCGACAAGTTCGTGCTGCATGTGATGAGTCTCATCGCAATTGCGTCGATCGCCGCAATGGGACTGCAAGTCCTGCTCGGCTATTCCGGGCAGCTTTCCATCGGCCAAGCCGCTTTTTACGGGATCGGCGCCTATGCCTCGGCGATCGCTACGGTAAATTTCGGTGTGCCGTTTGTCGCCGCGCTATTTCTCGCGGGAACGGCTGCGGGCATTGCCAGCCTTCTGATGGTGCCCATCACGCGACTAACCGGCCCCTATCTGGCCGTGGCGACGCTCGGCTTTTCGATCCTGGTCTATCTCGTTCTCAAGAATGAAGAGTGGCTCACCGGCGGCTCCTTCGGGTTCATCGGAATCCCGCGTCCCGCGTTGTTTGGCTTCGTGCTGCGCGAGCAGATGTACATCTATTACCTCTGCACCGGCCTAGCCGCGCTCGTTTATTTCCTGCTTGCGCGCATTGAGGGCGGCCGCTTCGGCCGGGCGATCAATGCCATTCGCCTGGATGCCGATGCGGCAGCGGCAAGCGGGATCAACGTCACACTCTACAAGAGCCAGTGCTTCGTCATCGCCGCATTCGTCGCCGGGCTCGCCGGATCGCTTTACGCGCACGAAGTTCGCTATCTCGCGCCTAACGATTTTATGTTCTGGAAATCAATCGAGATCCTCATCATGGTCGTGGTCGGCGGGGTCGGCAGCCTGCCGGGCGCGGTGCTGGGCGCAGCTCTCGTGGTTGGGTTGCCGGAACTCTTGCGCGACATAGGCGACTACCGCATGCCCGTGTTCGGCGCGATCCTGATCGGCACCATGCTTTTCGGTGAAGGCGGCCTCGCGGCGCTCTGGGCGGCCGTGGCGCGCCTGCTCGGCATCGCGGGGGCGCGCCTCGCAGCTTCGCGCGTGCCGAAGAAACTGCCGTGACTGACTCCGACGCAGTGCTTGAAGCGACAGGCGCCACACGCCTGTTCGGCGGCGTGCGCGCGGTCGAGGACGTGGATTTCACGGTGAGGCGGGGCAGCGTGCACGGGCTCATCGGCCCGAACGGAGCCGGCAAGACCACGCTGCTCAATATGGTCGCGGGCGTCTTCCCTTTGACGGCCGGCGTGCTGCGCTTCTGCGGGCACGATATCGCGTCGCGATCCGCCGCGCAGCGCGCCCGCCTGGGTATCCGCAGGACATTTCAAAACGTGAAACTTTTTGTTGAGATGACGGCGCTCGACAATGTCGCGGTCGGGCTGCACGCCTCAACCCGCTGCGGATTTTTCGATGCCGTGCTGCGCACGCCCCGTGCCACTCGCGAGGAAAAGAGCACGCGTGAGCGCGCGGTCGAGGCGCTGCGGTTCGTCGGACTCGAGGGGCTGGCCGGCACGCGCGCCGGCGCTCTGGCCTATGGACATCGGCGTTTGTTGGAGATTGCTCGCGCCATCATCGCCATGCCGCTCCTGCTCCTGCTCGACGAGCCGGCCGCGGGACTCAATGAGACCGAGGCTGTCCAGGTCACTCAATTGATCGGACGCATTCGCGATCGAGGCACCACCGTGGTCCTCGTCGAGCACCACATGGATGTGGTGATGCGGGTCTGCGACGAGGTCACGGTGCTCAACTATGGGCGCAAGCTCGCAACCGGTACTCCCGCACAGATCCAGGACAATCCGGACGTGATCGAGGCCTATCTCGGACGCCCTGCGGAGACCCAAGGTGCTCGAGCTTGAGCGCGTGATCGCGGGCTACGACGACGTCGTTTGCCTGCACGGGATATCCCTCGAGGTCAAGCGCGGCGAGATCGTCACCGTCGTGGGTGCGAATGGTGCCGGCAAGAGCACGATGTTGAAGACAGTGTCGGGCCTCCTTCGGGCGCGCGAAGGGCACATCCGGTTCGAGGGGGCCCAGATCACGAAACTGCTTCCCCACGCAATCGTCGCGTTGGGCCTGGTGCAGGTGCCGGAAGGCCGGCGCGTGTTTCCTGAGCTTTCGGTCGAGCACAATCTGCGCGCGGGCGCCTACCTGGCGCACGGTCGCGTGCAAGTGCGCACGTTGCTTGCTCGCGTGTTCGAACATTTCCCGCGTCTCGCCGAGCGGCGTAAGCAGCTTGCCGGCACTCTTTCCGGAGGCGAGCAGCAGATGCTCGCATTCGGCCGCGCCATGATGAGCAGTCCCAAGCTGCTCATGCTCGACGAGCCCTCGCTAGGCCTAGCTCCGCTGATGGTCAGCGAGATCATGCGCTTCATCCGCATGTTCCGGGATGCTGGCGTCACTATCCTGCTGGTCGAGCAGAATGCGAACCTGGCGTTGCGCCTTGCCGACCGAGGCTACGTCATCGAGACCGGCAAGATCACGCTTAGCGGCACGGGGGCGGAGTTGTTGCAGAACGCGCACGTGCGCGCGAGTTATCTCGGCGCCACAGCGCCTGCGCGAGCCCCGCCAGAAAGCCGCATCCCGTAGCGTCGAGAGCAGCGCTCGTGTAGCCTGCATGAGCGCCTCGTGCGCGTATCCCACGGGTCGATCTCACGGAGAAAGATGCCATGCAGCGAAGAGCGTTTGTCATCGGCGGAATTTGCGCAAGCGCCGTTGCGGGATTTGGTCGTGCGGCGCACGCGCAGGCCAAAGCGCCGATAAAGATCGGGGCCTTCGGGCCGATGTCGGGCAATGCCGCCGCGCAAGGCCAGAGCATTCGCGAAGCCGTCGAGATGGTGATCAATATCAAGAACGGCGCGGGCGGCGTCATCGGCCGGCCGATCGAGGTGGTCATTGGGGACGATGCGGGCAAACCCGAGGAAGCGGCGGTGGTGGCGCGGCGGTTTGCCACGCGCGATCAGGTCATTCTTGCGATCGGGAGCGTGAGCAGTCCGGCGAGCCTCGCCGCTGCACAAGTGTTCCGCGAGGAGGAGCTGCCGCAGATAGTCGTGAGCGGCACGGCGCAGCGCATCACCACGCAAGGAAACGAATGGGTGTTCCGTTCCGCCGTCCCCGACCGCAAGCTCGTCGGCGACATGGTCGACTTCATCAACGAGCGCATGCCCAAGCTCAAGCGCTTCGGCTTCCTCTATGTGAATGATGATTTCGGCAAAGGCGGTTTCGATGCGTTCGTTGAGGCTGGCAAGAAATACGGCATGAGCATCACCACCGAGGAGCGCTACTCCCGCGGCGATCTCGACTTTACCGCGCAGCTCACCCGCATCCGCGCCAGCAACCCCGACGCCCTCGTTGAATGGTCGCGCTACACCGAGGGCGCCCTCATTCACCGCCAGATCAAACAGATGGGATGGGAGCTGCCGCGCTTCGGTTCCGACGGCATTGCGGCGCCCGCGTTTCTCGACCTCGCCAAGGAAGCAGCCAATGGCGTGATCTATCCCACGCATTTCAGCCCGGCGACATCAACAAAACTGCCGGAGGCACAGGCCTTCATTGCGCTCGTGCAGAAAACTTACAACAAGCAGCCCGACTACGTGCACGCGCAGGCATTCGATGCAATCAACATCGCGCTTGCCGCGATCGAGCGCGCGAACAGCGCCGATCGCACGGCGGTGCGCAATGCGCTGCGCCAGACCGACTACAAGAGCGTGCGCGGGCCCTTCAAATTCGACCAGAAAGGCGATCCGACGCTCGTCACTCACATGGTGCGCATCGTCGACATCAAGGAAACAGACGCGCGCGCTTAGCGTGGAACATATGTGCCGCAGGGTGGGCAAAGGCGCGCGTGTGCATTCTATAAGCGCGGCAAAATCGTGCGCACGCACCGTGCCCATATATATCTGTTTGACCGAGCGCGTGGGCACGGCGTGCAAGAGCACGCCTTGCCCACCCTACATCAGGAGCAAATATGTCGTTCAAGGTCATCCAGTCGGGCGCGCCGCGCCCTCTCGCCAATTACAACGAAGCGTTCATTGCCGGAGACTTGATCTTCGCGGCGGGCCAGCTCGCCAGCGACTTCAAGGAAGGCGTGCCGCCGCAGGCGCGCAAACACGCAGGATTTCCCTATTACGGCTCGGACATCGAGCTGCAGACCGCCTACATCCTGGAAAACCTGAAGCGGACATTCGAAGCCGCGGGCTCCTCGCTCGACAACGTAGTGAAGGCGCAGGTGTTTCTCACCGACCTGAACCTCTTCCACGGTTTCGACTCGGTGTGGAAACGCTATTTCAAGGTGCCGCCCGCGCGCACCACGATCGGCTGCACCGGCCTTCTGGTGAGGGACACACTGGTCGAGATTGATCTCATTGGTTACGTGCCGCGCAGCGGGCTCACGCACAAGCTCGTCACCTCATCGGCGCCGCGGCCGCTCGCCAATTACAACGAGGCATTCGTCGTCGGAGACCTCGTATTCACCGCCGGGCAGCTCGCAAGCGATTTCAAAGGCGGCGTGCCGAGCGAAGCGCGCAAGCATCAGAGCTTCCCGTATTACGGCTCCGATATCGAGCTGCAGACGGCGTATATCCTGGAGAACTTCAAAAAGACCTTCGAAGCCGCGGGCTCCTCGCTCGATCACGTGTTGAAGGCGCAGGTATTCCTTACCGACTTGCACAACTTCCACGGCTTTGATTCGGTGTGGAAGCGCTATTTCAAGGTGCCGCCCCCGCGCACCACGATCGGATGCACAGGCCTGCTGGTAAAGGACACGCTGATTGAGATCGATCTCATCGGATACGTGCCGCGGTCCGGGCTCCAGCGCGAGGTCATCAAGTCTTCCGCGCCACGCCCGCTCGCGCACTACAACGAGGCCTTCACGCTCGGCAATTACGTCTTCGCCGCCGGCCAGATCGCCAGCGACTACGCCACCGGCGTGCCGCAGCAGGCGCGCAAGCACGCGAGTTTTCCTTACTATGGCTCTGATATCGAGCTGCAGACCGCCTATGTGCTCGACAACCTCAGCAAGACGTTCGAGGCTGCCGGCTCATCGCTCGACCAAGTGGTCAAGGCGCAGGTGTTCCTGACCGACCTGAACAATTTTCACGGTTTCGATTCGGTATGGAAGCGCTATTTCAAGGTGCCGCCGCCGCGCACCACTATCGGCTGCGCCGGCCTGCTCGTGAAGGACACGCTCGTTGAGATCGATCTCATCGGCCTGAAGAAATAGCCTGTGATCATCCACTGAACTGTAGCCCGGATGAGCGCCAGCGACATCCGGGGATCCCGCATATCGCTTCGCTCATGCGGGCTACACCCCCGGCATGAGCCGCGAGAAAGGCTAAGCTCAAAAATATCCATTGCGCGCCTCATGCTCCTGCGTGCTGCACCGGCGCAAGCAGATTGGCATCACGAGCCAACAGCCACCTGCCCTTTTCCTTCCTGAGAATCGTGAGCGTGTACCCTGCCCGCTCCACCGTCGCCGAGCCATCAGATGGCGTAGCCACGACCTTCAGTCGTGTCCACATGAACGCCCACTCACCAAGCACCTTGATTTCCTGAATCTCGCTGCTGCCATCGATTTTTGCAGCATCCTCACGCGCCTGCGCTTTCGCAACCGTCGCGAACTCTTCTTTTCGCATCGGCGCTCGGCCGGGCACCAGAAAAATAACGTCGTCTGTCATGAGGTTTAGGACAGTATTGACGTCGCCATTTCTGCTCGCCGTCATCCACGCAGTAACCAGCTCTTGGATCTGGTCTTCATCGCTTTTCATGACTGCTCCTGCTGATCTGCGTCTTCGACGTTGGATGCGGCCCATCCAGGAGGCCGTGCATCCTTCGAGGCTCGCTCGCTACATTCGCTCGCACCTCAGGATAACGGAGTAATCGCTTCCCACATGGCGCTTCATGGCAATGGATGCGTTATGCCGCGGCATCCTCCAGCTCCGCCGGAGTCGGACACGTACAGATCGGATGCCGGTCGCCATACGCATTGTCGACGCGGTTGACGGGCGGCCAATATTTGTCGCTGCGCAACCCGGATGAAGGAAAACACGCCTGTGCGCGGGAATAGGAATGCGCCCATTTCTCGTCCGCAAGATCGAGCGCCGTATGCGGCGCGTTTCGCAAAACGTTGTCGTCGCGCGGAGCTTTGCCCGTCTCGATGGCGCGAATTTCCTCCCGGATGGCGAGCATGGCGTCGCAAAAGCGATCGAGCTCCGCGCGCGATTCCGATTCGGTGGGCTCGACCATCAAAGTGCCGGGAACCGGAAAGCTCATCGTTGGCGCGTGAAAGCCGTAGTCCATGAGACGTTTGGCAATGTCCTCGGCCAAAACGCCAGCCGTATCCTTGAAGCCGCGCACGTCGAGAATGCATTCGTGCGCCACGCGTCCTTTCTGGCCCTTGAAGAGAAGCGGATAAGTCTTGCCGAGGCGCGCGGCGATGTAGTTCGCGTTCAAGATCGCCGCTTGGCTCGCCGCGCCCAGCCCATCGCCTCCCATGAGCAGAATGTACATCCAAGAGATGGTGAGAATGGAGGCCGAGCCGAACGGGGCGGCCGATACGGACCCAATCTGCCGCGTCCCGCCCGCCCATTCGGGATGGCCCGGAAGGAAAGGCGCAAGATGCGCCTTCACCCCAATGGACCCCATGCCCGGTCCGCCGCCGCCATGCGGAATGCAGAAAGTCTTATGCAGATTGATATGGCCAACATCGGCGCCGTAATCGCCGGGACGTGCCAAGCCGACCTGCGCGTTCAGATTGGCGCCGTCGAGATAAACCTGGCCGCCGAAGCCGTGCACGATCTCGCAGATCGCGCGAATGCCCGGCTCGAAC
>JBEVJT010000138.1:0-17567 GCA_040510075.1 Xanthobacteraceae bacterium
CGTTCTCTTGTAGCGAGCGCCGTGGCTGGGTGCGCGTAAAGGTGCGAGCACCACCATGCTCGCCTGGCCAACAACCCAACCGCGCGCATCGGATGGACCAGCAATGCTGGACGAACGCGGGTCTGCGCGTCCGATGTAGTGCCGCTTTTTGGCAACACGCAAAGTGAATTTACGCGACCCGATTGTAACAGTGTTACAATGTAACTAATCTCATCGCGGCCAAAAGGCCAAGTGAGAACGGCGTGTCAACATGCGTTGGTTGCGCTCGTGGATTAAGGAGAGTTCGTGCGCCGCGCTGTTCGCAATGGCGCTGCAGCTCGCATTGTCCTTTGGCCACGTGCATCTCGAGCATGTCCTAGCCTCGCCCGAGCACGCTGCGGCCTATCCGACAACTTCGGCGGCAACGCTCATTCCAGCCGACGAGCTGCCGGCGGGAACGAGTGACGATTGCGCGCTCTGCGCGCTCATTGCGCTCGCGAACTCTTTGATCCTGCCGATATCTGTTGCCTTGCCGGTGCCCGCGCATTTCGAAGCGGCGCAGCAAGCCTCGGCGCGCGACTTCTCCGTAGCGCAAACAACCCTCCGCCCATTTCAAGCACGCGCACCTCCCCTCGTCTGACGTTCTGATCCGCCGGCCGTTTTAGGCCGCCGCGATGGCGCGACAGACTCGCGCGGAAGTCGTCCGATACGTCAAACATCGCCATCGGGGGGTGCGATGTCGTTGCGTAAAAAGCGTCTACTGCTTCTGAGTAGTTCAGCTGTGATGCTGCTGTGTTTCGCGGGGCTTGCAGCCTCACAGGCGCCCATCGGCACGCCGACTACACCGGGCGCGACCCAGCCGGAGACGACCCCAGCCGAAACACCTTCGCCGACTCCTCCCGAAGGAACTAGGCCCGCGCAGACTTCTCCGGAGCCCTCGCAAACGCCGCAACCCCAGCAAGGCACCATCCTTCCGCCTGTCAATGTAACTCCACCACCCGAGAAGAAGCAGCCGGCTACTCCGACCGTCGAGACAACCGAACGGCAAGAACCCGTAACGCGCAAGCCGCCGCCACGGGTGGAGCGGCCCGTCACTCCCCGCGTCGCAATCGAACCAGGCGCCGAGATCGCTGCGCAGACCGCAACCTTCAATGCGGGGCGCGAGAATATCTTTGCCCCGTTGGGTACCGCGTCCACCACCATGAGCCGGGAAGCCATCGAGGCGCTCTCCCAGGGCACCAATACGCCGTTCGACAAGGCACTCCTGCAACTTCCCGGTGTCTCGCAGGATTCGGCGGGGGGCGGCAGCCTGCACGTGCGCAACGAGCACGCAAACGTGGCCTATCGCATCAACGGCATCCTCTTGCCGGACACGCTCGGCGGATTCGGTCAGTTCATCGATACGAGTTTCATCGGCAGCCTTACGCTGATCATCGGCGCTCTGCCGGCGCAATACGGCCTGCGCACGGCGGGCATTGTCGATATCCAGACGGCAAGCGGCGCTTTCAACAATTCAGGCCAGATCGGCATCTATGGCGGCAGCCGCCAGACTTTGAATACAAACATTCAATATGGCGGCCGCACCGGCAGCACCGAGTATTTCTTTACCGGCCGCTGGTTACAGAACAGTCTCGGAATCGAGAATACGACCCCGGCGCTGAATGCCATCCGTGATCGAACCACGCAGGACAGAAGCTTTGCCTATGTTTCGACCATCGTCGATCCAACCACGCGCGTGAGCTTCATCGGCGGGACCGCCACGAACAGATTTCAAATTCCCAATCGGCCGGGCGTCCCACCGAGTTTCACTGCTTTCGGGATGACGGATTTCGATTCGACGAAGCTCAATGAAAACCAGGTGGAGCGATACAAGTTCGGCGTGCTGGCGCTGCAGAAGTCCGTGAACGAGGTCGACTTGCAGCTCTCGTATTTCACGCGTTCGAGCACGGTGCACTATCTGCCGGATCCGATCGGCGATCTCATGTTCAATGGCGTCGCCTCGGACGTATTCCGCGGCAGTATCACGAATGGCATCCAGGCGGACGGCGCGTTTCGCCTCAATCCCGCCCATACGCTGCGCGTGGGGCTCTTCGGAAGCGCCGAGAAGACGCGGGTTGCGACCAACTATGGACTTCTGCCGCTCGACAGCACAACGGGCGCTCAATTTCCTCCTGACGTGACGCCTGACGTGCCGTTCGCTGCGAACGATACGAGCGTGCTGCTCGGCTGGCTGGGCAGTGCCTATGTGTCAGACGAATGGAAGATTACCAACAATCTCACCGTCAACGCCGGACTGCGCTTCGACCAGATGTGGCAATATCAGACGGCAAACCAGCTCAGCCCTCGGCTGAGTGTCATCTATCAGCCAGTCGAGACTACGATCTTTCACGCCGGCTACGCACGCTTTTTCACGCCGCCCGTGCAGGTGATCGCAGCGCCTACCAACACGAATCTGTTCACGAACTGCCTGGGCATACCAACGTGCACCACCGCGCTCGCGCCCGAGGTGCTGCCGCCGTACCGTCCTCTGCTGCCGGAGCGCGCCACCGTCTATGACATTGGCGTGACCCAGAAGGTGCTGCCTGGACTGGAGCTCGGCGCCGACGTCTATCTGAAGCAAACGCGCGACCTGCTCGACGACGGGCAGTTCGGCGCCGCGCTGGTGTTGAACGGGTTCAATTACGAACAAGCACAAAACGTCGGCGTCGAGCTGAAGGCGGTCTACACGAACGGCAACTTCCGCGCCTACGCCAACTGGGCCTGGGCCAATCAACGCGCCACCAACATCATCACCAACCAGTATCTTTTCGGCCAGGCTGAGCTGAGATACATCTCGAGCAACTGGATCTATACCGATCACAGCCAGGTCTACACCGCATCGGGAGGCGTGTCCTACCTGTGGAACGGAACGCGGTTCAGCGCCGATCTCATTTATGGCAGCGGCCTACGCGCCGGCGACTTCAACACGGATCACAATGCGCCCTATGCTCAGGTGAATACCGGCCTTTCTCGCGAGTTTCGGATTCCCGGTTGGGCGCCCATCGTCGCGCGCTTTGACGTCATCAACCTCTTCGACACCAGCTACGCGATCAGGAACGACACGGGGATCGGCGTGTTCGCCCCACAATACGGCCCGCGGCGGGCGTATTATTTCGGGCTCGCGCAAAAGTTCGGCCCCGGCGCCAACAGCAACCTTCCTGTGGGCGCGGTTCGTCCAGCAGGCTACGGGCGGCAGCTTGCGTCCCGCGGATCGGACGGCCTCCACTGGACTTCCATAGATGCGGTATGGACGTGGACCGGCTTCTACATCGGGGCCAATGCTGGCTACGTCTGGGGCAGGTTCAGAACCGACACGGTATTCACGGATGCGACCTTCGGCACACCGGTCGGCCCGGCACTCACCTCCTCAAATTCCTCCTCCGGGGTCAACCGTGGATTCGTCGGCGGCACGAGTGGCTACAATTGGCAACTGGGCATGTGGCTTGCCGGGCTCGAGACGGATCTTGTCTTCTCGCATCAGCGCGCGCGCACGGCGGTTGCGTGCGATCCGATGATCTGCAATCCGGCAATCCCGGGTCTCGACACGCCTGTGAGCACCGACGTCAGCCACAATCTGGACTGGTTCGGCACGGTGCGCGGGCGACTGGGCGTACTCGTTACCCCCGACGTTGTCGCTTACGGCACGGGCGGCTTCGTCTATGGCGAGATCGAGCACCACGGCGTCATTTCGCCGATCAGCGTTGGCAATCAATACTTCATCGACCGCACCACGCGGGCGGGCTGGGCCGCGGGCGCCGGCATTGAAGCGCGTCTTGGCGGAAACGTGACCGGCAAGATCGAATACCTGCACATGGATTTCGGCCGTTACTCCGCACTCGCGACGAATATCGGCAACGCGACGCCGGTCAATGTCGTGTTCAATTCGCGCATTTCGGAGGATCTTGTTCGCCTCGGGCTCAACTACAAATTCAGCCCGGTCATGTTCTATGCGACCTCCGAGACCACTGCCTTGCGAGCGGCGAAACTGGACAAGGCGTTCGTCCCTCGCAGACAGTTTGCGTACGCCCCGTGGAGCTGGGCCGGCTTCTATTTCGGCGCGAACGGCGGCTACAGCGCCAGCAAGCTCAGCAACGACGTTGTTGCTAACGACGCCTTGCTGGGAACGCCTTTGTTCGCGACCAGCGCCACGACAACGGTCAAAGGTGCCTTCGGGGGCGTGCAGACCGGATACAATTGGCAATGGGGCCCCTGGGTCGCGGGCCTCGAGACAGACCTGCAGCTCTCGATGCAGCGCGTCCATTCCATCACCGATTGTCCCGCCGTCACCTGCAACCCGGTCATTACCAATTTCGAAGCGCCCGTGCGATTCGACCATACGCACAGCCTGGATTGGTTCGGCACCGTGCGTGCTCGCATGGGCGCAGCGCTTACGCCCGATCTGCTGACCTTTGTCACCGGCGGGTTCGCGGCCGGGGGCATTGCGCATTTCGGCACCATCTCGGGCTTTGCGCCTGGCGGATTTGATGACATGGGCAATCCCATCTTCAATCCTGCGGGAGCAGACTTCGCGAACCGGGTTGTGAGGCCGGGCTGGGCACTGGGCGGCGGCGTCGAGGCGCGGTTGTTCGGAAACGTGACCGGCAAGATCGAGTACCTGCATCTCGATTTCGAACATCAATCGGAACTAGCGATGAATCCCATGAACACGGTGCCGGTGACGGTCGCAATCAATTCCCGCGTGACCGACGACATCGTGCGAGCGGGGCTGAACTACAAGTTCGATCCAAACGGGGCAGATGCACTGCCCCCTGCCGCCCCGCTGCCATCCAAGCTGTCGCTGCTGCCCAAACCGCGGGCGTTGAGCAAGGGTCCGGTCGACATGCCTTGGACCTGGACCGGCTACTATCTCGGCCTCAATGCCGGCTACAGCTGGGGCAGCACCAAGACCAACGCGCTCTTTTCCGATGAGACGATGGGCGGTCTGTTGTACACGACCAGCTCGAACACCCGTATCGGCGGAAAACTCGGCGGCGCGCAAACGGGGTACAATTGGCAGCTTGGCCCCTGGATCTGGGGTCTCGAAGCCGACGTCCAGCTCGCTGATCAGCGCGGCACCCCGATCATCGGTTGTCCCGACATGGTGTGCAACCCGACCGGGCCAGTGATCGCTGCCTTCGATCGGTATCAGAAAATTGAATGGTTCGCGACTTTGCGCGGCAGGTTTGGCGCGGCGCTCACCCCGCACGCCCTTCTCTATGTGAACGGCGGCACAGCAGTCGGCGAGGTCCAGACCTCAGGGAATGTCTACGGCTATGATCCTGGTGGCGCGCTGGCCACGAACCAGTTCAGCAGCGTCAGCATAAACGGAGGCTGGACTTTCGGTGGGGGGCTGGAAGCGCGGCTTTGTGGAAATGTGACGGGAAGGATCGAATATCTTTATCTCGATCTCGGGACAACCCATGCGATCGCAAACAACCAGGACGTGATGACGCTGACGACCCAGTTCAACGCGCGCGTCACCGACCACGTCGTTCGCGCTGCGCTCAATTACAAATTCGACCGGTGGAACGACTAGAACGACCGCAATTCAGGAACACGATAATGGGGCTGCTGCCTTCTCGCGCGCCCAAGAGACGCATGGCCCTGAGGCGTATGCCCCTGACAAGCATGTGCTGGCGCTGCGGCCGGCATCGTGCATGAAAGAAGTGCGCTTCTAAAAATAATTCCGTAGAGGGTTAGGCCAGCTGGACCGACCCATGGTCGTCGCAGTGGTCCCCATGGGGATGGTGGAGCCAGCCGTAACGCGCGAACGCAGCTCGGGTTTCGAGACCCGGAATCCATATAGGTGCCACACCAGTCAAATCAACGCACGCGGGATCATGCTCTCAGCCGCCGTGAGTGCTCGGCCGCTCGACGCAACGGTCCAATACTTTTACCGCGCGTTGCCCGAACGGCCTTGCGCCTTGACCTCCTTGAATTTGGCGAGCGCGCGTTCAAATTTTTCATTGAAGAGCCACATCGCATCGAGGACCTCGCGGAAAGTTACCGATGCTCGCGCTCGGTCCGCGTGTCCGAAGGTGAACATGCTGTTGTTGCGCAGATAGCCCATGATCGTCGGGTCGGAAATCCTGTACCCGGCAACGTTTCCTGATTGGAGTGCGGACTTGGTTGGACTGGGAATGATCTGGATAAGCTCGAAGATTTTCATCTGATCGATCGGATCGGGAAATGCATGCACGATGCCCGGAATCTGACGAAACAGCTCGGCATGGGCGTTCATGAGGCCGTTGCGCACCGCGGTCCAGTGATTGAAGCGGTGATCCAACCCGGCGGCGCGGGCCTCTTCGCTGTCGTCGCGCGCAATCAGCGCAGGATCAAATGCCGCAATTGATTTTTTGATCGACGCCCATTTCTTCTGGCCGTTCTGATCTTCCGTTACGCCCGTTTGCAGGCTCCCCTTGTACTTGTTTGAGCGCGCATTGCCGATGTTCTGGTTGCCGTTGGTCTCGGCGAAGAACAGGCCCAGGCTGATAAACCCGGCCGCTTCGGCACGCGGCGGCTCAAGGCCCTTGGCGCGCGCAATAGCCGTGCCGAGATCGACAACATCCTTGAACGGCGTCTCCGAGTTCTGCGCGTTGGCGGGAGGCGCCTGCATGATCTTGAACAGCGCCCAATACTCATCGAGAAGCGGCTCGTTGTCGGCGTCGAAATACGCAGGCGGAATGCCGAACTTGTTCGGACGGCCGGCTCTGGACGGCAGCGCGTCGGTCAGATCTTTGTACGCGCTGATCATGGCGTTGCGGGCAAGGTAGAGCGCCTGTCCCGGCAAATTTGGCAGCGCTTGCTTCGCCTCGATCTGCGCACGCCGCTCGCCCAGAACGGCCTTAAACTGGTTGAGCGCATGCGTGTATGCGACGAGCGCATCCGCCTGCGCTTTCGTGCCTGCGGGCTGAGCCTGGGCGAAGGACATAAGACTATGAGCGCCGGGTGAGCCGAGGGCGATCAACGGAGCAAACAGCCCGATCAGCTCCCTGCGTCGCAGCAACCTGGGTGGCTCCATGCGTTTCTGGGTTTGGTTCGTTTTTCCAGTTTGCCTTTGCTCCGACAGCCGGGCTGCTCGCATGTAAAAAACAATAGATTTACAATGCAGCAGTTAGCAAAAACCCGGCGCTATGGCCGGGCAAAGGCGCACTCACTCATCCTGGCGAATCCGTTACACATTACTGTACATCCGCTCAAGCGGAATCTGCACCTAGGCGCGGAAAGTGATCGCACAGTGCAGACCTTCCGGCGCGAACGTCGGAACTATGGAGCCCGAAACCGACCGCAAACTCTGCGTGACGATCCTGCTGCCGAACCCGTGCACGACCGGGGGAACCACCGGGGGTCCTCCTTCCTCTCTCCACTCGAGGCTTACCTCTGCGTCGGTCTTTTTCCACGAGATCAGCACACGCCCGCGCGGGTTGGACAACGCTCCATATTTTGCGGCATTGGTCACGAGCTCATGAAACACCAGCGCGAGATGACGGGCGTTGTCGGGAGCCAGCTCAACGTCAGCTCCCTGCGCTTGAAAGCGTGCCTCTCCATAGGGGAAGAACTCGTGCAGCAGTAGTGTTTTCAGAAGGATCGTATGCGTATCGGTCTGGCTGAGAAGATCATTGGCGAATTTTACGGCCCTGATCCTTCCGGAAATTATGTTGGCGCGCTCGGGTTGGTCCTCAAGTGTCTTCTGCACAATGGCGTCAATGACAGCGTAGGTATTCCTGCCCCTGTGCTCCAGCTCCTTCATAATGATCTGCCGTTCACGCTCCTGTCTGCGAAGGCGCTGCAGGGCAGCTCGATACGAATGCGTGACCAGCAGAATGCATCCGCTTGAGAGCACAAACAGGAAAAGGTCCAGCTTGCGGGGGCTGTCGAGCGGAGAAGAGGAAAAGTACGGCAGGAGGGAAGACCACCAGACAGTGAGCAAGGCGGCGACGGTAACAAACAGACCTCCAGGAACACCTGCGATAAGCCCGGCGACAAGCACGGCCGGATAATACGTGGCGAATTGCAGAGATGAGCCCGCCCACCGGAAAAGCAGTTGCGCATCGACCGCCGCCAGCAGGCAGATAAACGATATGAAGAATGCACGGCCTGAAAACGGTGGGACATCCCGGATGAGACGCGCCAAGGCGCGCGTGAGAAAGGGCTCGTCCTTGCGCTTCGGTGGCGGCGCCTCTGGCTCTGCTGCCCCAGCATGGTTCTTGGTCGGCGCCATGGCGCAATCAAAATGACATCCACTATCCAAGGAGTGGTCGGCAACAAGCAGGAAATCGTGGGAGCCAGTAAGGCCCAGCTCTTTGGCGATTTTCAGGTTATCACCAGCTCGAATTTCGTGGGTTGCTTCACCCCCCAATTTCAGCGGGTGCCGGAGCGGGAAAATTCCGTCACGCAGCGTGCAAGATCGATGAAGTGCTGGTGCAGTCGCTCAAGGGTGAAGCCAAGCGCAAACAGCCGCTCGACTACCTCGGTTTCCAGGTTCCGCGTCAGGCCCTCGTGCCGGACGGCGCCGATTTCGGCCGCATACGCATTGAGAGCCACTTCAAAGGGAGCGAGCGGCGCCGGGCCCTGGCGCGACAGAAGCGCCGCACTGCTTGCGTGCAGATAGCCAGCCGCGGTTTCGGCACAGACCGCAATGAGACGGCCGAGCCGAATCTGAAGCTCGTGCGGCAATGGTGCCGTGGCCGCGCGGCCGATCATGATGAGATCGTGGCGGAGCCGCAGGAGCGTACGCAGCAGCGGTGCCGGATCGGGCAGGTCCGCAAGCCGCGCAATCTGCTCATGCCTGACCTCCTGGAACGCCGTATTGAGGCGCGTCAAGGACGCGCCGATGGTGTCCTGAACGTTGCGCATCGCGGTGTCGTCGAGCTGGTGCGCAAATCCCGCGAAGATTTGCGGTAGACTGTCGGCAATGAGCTTCAGCATGCGGGCAGCGGATTCGATGGCCATTTCGTGCGCCCGCGCCGGAAGCACAAAGAACGACACGACAAGCCCGACCAGACCGCCAACCCCAACTTCGATGAGGCGCTCGAAAGCCGATGCGATAGGCCCGGTATGGGTAATCGTGGGAGCCATGAAAACCATGGCAGCGGTCACGGGCGCGGCGCGAAAGCGGGGATTTGTCGCTGCGAACAGGGCAACCGGCGCAACGGCCACCGCGAGTGCGAGCATCATCATAATTTGGTTCGTATGCGGAATGAGCGCGCCCACGGCACCCGCGTAAACCGCGCCGGCAAGCGTGCTCGCCAGATAATCGATCGTTGCCTTCAGCGATTGCCCGACGCTCACTTGGGTCAGGAGGACGGCCGTCAGGATCGCCCATAGCGCGAACTGCAAATTCAGGAGGTGCGACACCGCGAGACTCAAGACGGCCGAGACCGCCACTCTGAACGTGAGGCGCAGCTCCACCGCATGTGCGCCGACCCAATGCCTCAGCCATGACCATGCCTTCGCCATGCGGCTTATATTGTCAGTGCTGCCGCCAAACGTGAATGCCTGTGTGAGAGCCGCAGAATCCTAAGGCTTCCCAGAGGAGGGTGACTTGCGCGCCCACGTGGAAGTCGCATGCGCGACAAGCTCTCCGTCGCTTCGGGCGGCCTGCGACTGCAGAAAGAAGAATCTTCGGCCTTTGCGGAGGAAGCTCGCCTCGCAGCGCACCAGCCCTCCCGTAGCCGGGGCGAGGTACTGGACCTTCATCTCCAATGTCGTGCCGGCGCCCACGATGTGATGCAGCAGATGTCCCATGGAAATGTCCATGGCGGTGGCGAGCACGCCCCCATGCAGCGTGCCCTGCGGGTTGAACAGGGGCTCAACCGCCTCGAACGTGACGACGCAGGTTTCGCCCGCATAGCTCACTTCGATCCCAAGGAGGCGGGAGAGGAAGAACGAGCCGAATTCCTGGCGGTCTTCGCGCAACGCGCGGGCAAGCATGGTGCCCCCCTGCTCTGCAAGCCGGTGTTTGAGCTCCATCAGCTCCACTCCGTCATGTTTGCGCCGGCCACCCGCAGCGCCTCACACCATGGCATCCGCAAGCTCCTTCATGCTTGGTACGATGAGATCCGGCTGATGCGGAGTGCGCCCAAACGGCCTTTGCCGGCGATCGATGAAGGCGGTGCGCATGCCTGCCGATTTCGCCCCGATGCAGTCGAAAGCGTGGTTTGCGACGAACAGGATTTCCTCCATCGGCAATTCGATCAGTTCGGCCGCTTTCCTGTAGGTGGCAACGTGCGGCTTGAACGAATTGGCTTCCGCGACTGAAATGAGGCGATCGAAGGCAATGCCGTGATATCGTTTGGCCGCCTCCAGCATATCGGGATCGCCGTTCGACAACACGGCTAGGCGGTACCGCGTCTTCAGCCGAGCCAATGCGGCGGGCACCTCGGGAAAACTGCGCAGCTTCTCGATTTCGGAGACGAGCGCCTGAACCTCTTCCAATCGGTACGGAATGCCGGCGCGGTCGAGCACGAAGGCGAGGGAACGCTGTCCGATCTCACGATACGGCGTGTGCTCCCGATGCAGAAGCGCATCAATCATCGAATTTTCGAAATGGGTACGCCGCCACCACGTTACGAATGCATGCGGACTCCCTGTCCATCCCTTCGCCGCAAGATAAGGAGCAGCGGCTTTTGTGAGCCCGGTCTGCATGTCCACCACGGTGCCGTACTGATCGAACATGCAGGCTTTGATGGTCCGCTTGAGCTCCTCGGGATCAGCCATTGGTCCTCCGTCACGCCGCTCTTACGGAAACTTGGAGAGCGAGATCTGACGCAATTTGCGGATCGCGCAAAGGCGGCCTAGGTATGAATGGGCGAGTGGCGGGCTGTGCAAGTAGCGGCAGGAGAGCGGGCATGCAGGCGGGCGATACCAAAGAAGTCAAGATGTATTCCGACTTCAAGAGTCCGTATGCGTTCCTGGCCTTCGATCCGGCATTTGCGCTCGAGGAGAAATATCGTATTCGACTCAAGTGGAAGCCGTTCCAGCTGCGGGTGAAGGGCAAGGGCGAGCGATCGCAGTATTCCGAATACAAGGTGAAATATTCCTACATGGATGCGCGGCGCTGGGCCAACCTGCGCGGCGGTCTCATCATTCGCGGTCCGCTCAAGATCTTTGACACGACGCCCGCACTGATCGGCGGCTTGTTTGCGGAGAAGCACGCCAAGCTGCGCGAATACGGCAACAAGGTATTCGACCTGTTCTTCAAGCGCGAACTGGCCGCGGATGAGCCAGATGCGATTGCGCCCGTGATCGCGGGCATCGGGCTCTCCGAGCAGGGCTATCGCGAGTATCTGCGCGGCACAGGCCGCGCGGATTACGAGCGCGCCCAGGAGGAGGCGGCCGCCGATCACGTGTTCGGCGTGCCGATGTTCTATTTCGAAGGCGAGCCGTTCTGGGGCTACGACCGCATGGGTCTTCTGGAGCAGCGACTGGCAGAAGCGGGTATCGCCCGCGGAGAGCCGCTCAGGAAGGCGGTCTGAATGCTCCAGGGCTACCGCGTCCTTGACGTGACGAATTTCGTCGCCGGGCCGACCTGTACGCGCATCCTCGCAGAACTCGGCGCCGACGTGATCAAGCTCGAGCTTCCGCCCCTGGGTGACCGTGGCCGTCTCACCGGCGACAAGTCGCGCAACCCCGAGCTGAAAAAATCGTCACAGAGCACATTTTATTTCCAGCACAATCACTCGAAGAAATCGCTGGCGATCGACATCAAGCAGCCGCGCGGCCGCGCGCTCGTGCACGCGCTCATTCCGAAAATTGATGTCCTGGTCGAGAATTTCGCGCCCGGGGTGATGGCGCGCGCAGGCCTCGGCTACGACGAGCTCTCGCGCATAAATCCGCCGCTGATCATGTGCTCGATTTCGCTCGCCGGGCAATCCGGGCCGCTCAGTCACAAGCCTGGATACGATTACATGGGAGCGGCCTATGCGGGGATCACCGCGTCGATAGGCGAGCCCGATCGGGCGCCGACGCAATTTCCCATGGGCATAGGCGACAGCGCCACCGGCGTCACTGCAGCCATGTGCGTCGGTTTTGCGCTGCTCAATCGCGAACGCACGGGCCAGGGCCAGTACATCGACTGCTCGCTGATCGACACGTATTTCAACATGCACGAGGTGAACGTTGGAAAGTCCTCGCTGCGCGGCGAGAAATTCCGGCCGGCGCGCATGGGCTCGCTGCATCCCGACGGCGGCCCGACGGGCGTGTTCCGCTACGGCGACGACCAGTTCATCTCGATCGCGGTCCTGCCGCACCAATGGCCGCAGCTGGTCAAAGCCATACCGGAGCTGGCCAATGATGCGCGTTTCGCGGATCCGCGCGCGAGGCGCGACAATAATGAGGTGCTCAAAGAGATCATTGAACAGTGGCTGCAGCGCTTCCCGTCCCGCGCGGCTGCGATTGCCGTCTTGGAAGCGCAGCGCGTACCCTGCGCCCCCGTCCTGAGCTTGCATGAAGCCATGGCGCATCCGCATTTACGGGAGCGCGGCACCGTTCGGCGCGTAAAGGACGACGCGCTTGGTGAATTCGACATTCCCGGTTTTCCGGCAAAGTTCTCGGGATTTAGCCCTCCGAGCCGGCTCGCGGCCGCGCGGCTGGGGCAGGACAACGAAACAATCCTGCAAGAGCTCCTCGGCTTGAGCAATGCTGATATTCGCAGCCTTTATGCCGAGAAGATCCTTCTGCGTGATCCGCTCATCGAAACAGAGGCGCGAAAGCGCGATCCGGCCCTTCCATTTCCAGCGAACTGAAATGAATTGGCGAAACGCCGCGGGGCAGCCATGCCGAGCAGGTTGCCAGCAAACGCGCGGGCGACTACTTCCTGGTTTTGCGGGCCATCAGGAAAGTTCGTCCATGTCGATGCTGCAGCGATTTGCATTCCACCGCGAGCCCGGCAAAGAAGCGCAGCTGGCCAAGCAGGTCACTGTGCTGCAGGGGACGCTCGCGAGATGCAAGCAGCTTGCGATGCGGTGGCGACGCTTGCGTGTCGCACTGATCGGGACGATTGCGGTCATCATGCTCGGATTGGGTTTCGTTCTCGGCATCTATCAGCAACCGATCAGGCATTCGGTTGCGCGTCTCATCTTCAAGCCAACCCAGTCAAATGCCGACGCCGGTTACGCTGCCTATCAGAAAGGCGATTACGCCACTGCCCTGCGCATCCTGCGCCCGCTCGCCGAGGAGGGCGACGCGCGCGCTCAATTCAATGTCGGGGTCATGTACTCCGAAGGTCAGGGAGCGCCGCAGGATTATGCCGAAGCCGGGAACTGGTACCGGCTCTCGGCCGAGCACGGTTACGCCCAGGCCCAATACAATCTCGGGCTATGGTACGCGCGGGCCGAAGGCGGATCCCAGGACGATGTCAGAGCGCACATGTGGTTCAACCTGGCAGCCGCGCGTTTTCCGCCTTCGGATATCCTCAGCCGCAGCGCCGCCATCAAGAACCGCGATACCGTCGCAAGCAGAATGACGACCGAGCAGATTGCGGAGGCGCAAAGACTTGCGCGCGAATGGCAGCCGAAGCCGTAGAGGCCAGTCGGGGTGCCGCTACTGTCGGTTCCTCATCGGAACCTCCGATCAACAAGCTCGTTTGTAGAACACTATTCGCGTCCCCGCGGTGTGTTTTTGATGGAGGCTGCAGATGGGAACCATCCTGCTGATCATCTTGATTCTGCTCGTTGTCGGCGCGCTGCCCGCTTGGCCCTATAGCTCCGGCTGGGGTTACTACCCCTCAGGCGGGCTGGGACTCGTGCTCGTGATCCTGCTCATTCTCGTGCTTATGGGAAGGTTGTAACGGCGATCGCGCCACCTCTGACTGTTAACCGGCCTGGCGGCGCAAGCTGGGCAGGCGCTCGGCCAGCCAGATTCCGGCAATGACCAGAGCGAGCGCGAGCGCGTGAAAACTTTCAAACGGCTCGTGCAAGAGGGCCACTGCGAATAGAGCCGCAAGCACCGGCACGAGGTTGAGATAGATGCCTCCACGAGCCGGGCCAAGAACGTCGATGCCGCGGATGTAGAAGACCTGCGCCACGAAAGAGGGAAGGATCGCGATGAAGGCGGTCACCAGCCATCCTTGCAGCGTCGGCATCCAGAGCCCGGTGGTGATCGCTTCGAGGAGGATGAGCGGAACTGAAGTCGCGGCCGCGATCACTGCAAGCAGCGTAAAGAACGGGAGGCTCGGCATTTCCGGCCGATCCCGCAGGGCCACGGTGTAGAACGCGTAGAACATCGATGCGACGATCATCGCGAGCGCGCCTCGATTGAATTGCAGATCGAGGATGGCTTGCGGTTTGCCCCCGGTGGCTACCAGCACGACGGCAACAGCGGTGATGAAGACGCCGAGCAGTTGTCTATAGCTCGGCCGCGTCCGGTGTGCCGCGAATGCACCGATCAGGACGAACATGGGCAGCGCCCCCTGCAGAATGCCGAGCTCGACCGCGGTTGCGTAATGGGCGGCGTAGTAGAACAGCGCATTGAAGCCGGTGAAGCCGCAGATGCCCATCAAGACGATGCTGAACATGCGTTCGCGCACGCGCGGCCAATGCATTCGCACCTCGGCCCCGTAAAGCGGCCACAGCACTCCAAGCACCATTACCCAGCGCACGAAAACAAGTGTAAGCGGCGAAATCTGATCGACCGCCAGGCGCCCGGCGATGACATTGCCGGCCCAGAGAATGGCGCTCAGAATGAGCAGCAACCGTGGCCAGCGATAGAGTCGCTCAAGGACGCGCATCGATCAGCGCGTCGACTAATCCGTTTTGCCTGTAAACCGTGCGGCGAACGGATCGGCGGAACGCGCAGGCTTCTGCCGAGCCTCGCCAAAAGGCTCCATGCTCGACACGCTTGCGCCGTTCATCAGGTCGATCGGGCCTTTGCTCGGGCGCCGTGGAGCGGCCCCGGTCGGCCTCACCGAAAGCGTCGTGAAGTGAGAAACAGTCGCTGTCTCGGGTTGCGTTTTGGTCGTAGTGGCCTCCTGCCTCGGCGGCGGCGCCGGGACTATTCTCTCGGGAGCTGATGCTGCTGGTCTCTCGGGACGTGATGCAGATTGCTCGGGAGGTGACACTGGTGCTGCCGGCGCCCTCGGCGGCTCTTCCCGGCCCTCTTTCACGGGCCAGTGCAGCTCCGATTTGGGCGGCATCGCGCCCACCTTCTTGAACCAGCATCGGCGCCCGTCGATTTCGCGCCAGGAATACCAGCCGGTCTTCGGGTCGCCGCGAGCGCTCTGGCACTCTATCGCCCATGCAGACGAGCTGAGAAGCCACGTGAAGCCAATCGCGACGAGGACGATGCTTTTCATGCCGTTTGCTCAAGGAAGGCGGCTATTAGACCAGCAGATTGCGGCGCCACTGAGATTCGATTTTTGACAGCGTTTACGTCTTTCTAACGAGTCGTTTGCTGGGTTGAGCGCCTGCGCTTTAGCTGCTCTGCTCTGTCCCCTGGGTTCGTACCATTCGGGCCTCGGTCTTTCGCCAGCAGAGAGACACATAGTGATGAGTGTCGCCTTCATTGGACTTGGAAGAATGGGCCTCGGTATGGCGCAGCGCTTGCAGAACGCTGGCCATGATTTGCGCGTCTACAACCGGAGCAGATCCAAGGCGAGAATCCTCACAGAAGCCGGTGCGCGGGTTTGCGATACGCCTAGGGAGGCGTGCGCCGGCGCCACTGCGGTCATCGCAATGACTGCCGACGACGCGTCATCGCGGGCAGTTTGGTTAGGAACGGATGGCGTCCTCGCGGCGCAGTTCGCCCCGCGCGCTTTCGCGATCGAGTGCTCCACCCTTTCCTACGAGTGGGTGATAGAGCTTTCCGCTCGAGCGCAGGCGCGCGGTCTTCGCTACATCGACGCGCCGGTCACAGGACTGCCTGAGCACGCCGCTGAGGGCACGCTGACGCTGCTGGTCGGCGCCGATACGACTGACTTGGATTCGGCTCGTCCTCTCTTTGCTGTGATCTCACACCGCATCCTCCGCTTAGGCGGAGTCGGGTCGGGCACCGCCTACAAGCTGATTATAAACATGATGGGAGCCGTCCAGATTGCCTCTGTTGCGGAGGGACTAGCAATCGCCGAAAGGGCCGGTATCGATCTCGCAGTGGTCGCCGAGGCGATCGCAACGGGTCAGGCTGCAAGCCCACAAGTGGTGCGAAATGCCAACCGGATAGTCGCCGGCGACCACGAGCGGAACGTCGTGTTTACGCCGGTCCTGCGCCTGAAGGACGTCGACTACGCGTTGAAATTTGCCAGGAGGTTAGGAATCGGCAGCCCCTTTGGTCGGCTGGCAGCGAGCCAGCTCCGGCGTCTCTGCGAGCTCGGGCATGCCCACGCGAATGAAAGCAAGATCATAGAAGTTGCCAGACTTCAGATGCCCGAAAGCGAGTCGTGATGGGTCATTCCCCGTAGGGAGCGAATCATTGCCATTGGCGAATCGGCGACGGAGGGACTTCCCCTGGCACTACCCGGTGGAAGTCCGTCGCCGGTTTGAAGAGGCTTCTACGACGGCAGCGAACAGGGCTCCTACTTTGCCGCTTCTACTGCAATAATATTGAACTTGGCGTATTTTTCGCCGATCTTGAGCGCGGCTTGGAAGTCGGGCGCGTTGCGCCAACGCTCTAGCGCCTCCATGCTCTCCCAACGCACAATGACGACGGGCCCATTTGGCAGGTTTCCCGTAACCTGCGTTCCCGGTCCAGCAGCTACGTAGACCCCGCCATGATCTTTGACCGACTTCTGTGCCGGTGGAACGTACTCTTTCGTATAACCCTCCTGATTGCTGACTTCATTGATTGCGACCATGTACACGGGCGGCTTGGCTTGGGCGTGAAGCGTTTGGATAACGGCAGCGCCGAGTGCGATTCCTGCAGCCATTGATAACAGTACGGTGCAATGCGGCTTTCATTGTTGTCCTCCCTTCAGGCACGCTAAGGAGAGCATAGCAGAATGCAGCGGTTTAATTGCGCTTCAGGCGGGCTGCTCTCGCTGCCATTTCCAAATGTGACGTGTGGAGTGCCGCGGCGACGGTTTTCTCGAGATCCGCTCGCGCCACCAGGCGGTTGCTCTGAAACGGTATGATCGCGCAGTGGTCTTGGTCCGCACGAAAGATGACCAGTTGAAGGATGAATTACTCCAGGGGCGGCTGCTATCCCTTTCCGTCTCGGCCCGATGTCCGTTGTTGGTCAAAACCCGAAGTACTCTTCAACGATCACACGTCTGCTATTGCCAGCAGCGGACATGCCACTGCATCGGCTCTGGTCCGAGTAGTGCCACGAGCAGACTATAAGCAGCACAGCAAAACAGCGTACCTATTGGGCCTTCCCAACCTCCACAAGCCGCGGCACTCGGATTGTAAAGATCGAACCACGACCGGGCTCGCTCTCAACCGTGATGTCGCCACCCATCATCTGACAAAAGCGCCGGCTTATGACGAGTCCAAGACCAGTGCCACCGTATTTGCTCGCCGTGGCGGATGAAGCCTGAGAAAACTCTCGAAACAGCTTACCCATCTGATCTGGCGTCATGCCGATGCCAGTGTCCTGCACCGCGAGCGTGATCCAGCCGC
>JBEVJT010000139.1:0-2513 GCA_040510075.1 Xanthobacteraceae bacterium
ACCAGCGATCTCGGGATTCCGACCTTCGTGACGATAGCGCACTGGACGGAAAGCTCGTGCGAGCTTGTCGAGTTCGGCTCCGGCGCGCACTTCGATGCACGAATCGCCGTGCTGCGCGCGATGACCGAGCTCAATCAATTTCTGTCCATCGGCCTCATGGGCGGCCGCAACCCGAATCCATCGAGCCAAAACCAAGAATTGAACCATGCTGGCTTCAGTCCATTCCGGCTGCAGGACTACCCCTATCTGACGCCGAGCAGCGATCCGGCGGTCCGGCCGGACTTCGACTCGAAGTTTGGTCAGCTAGACAAGCGCGAGCAGGTAATCGCCTGCGTGCAACTCGCCAAGCGCGAAGGCCTCGATGTCCTCGTCCTCGATCAGACGCGCCCCGACATCGAGGTTCCGGTCGCCAGGGTGATCGTTCCCGGATTGCGGCATTTCTATCGCCGCTTCGCGCCTGGCCGGCTCTACGATGTCCCGGTCAAACTGCGACTGCGGGACCGGCCGCTGGCGGAAAGCGAGCTCAATCCGCTTCATCCCCAGACCTAACAACGTTCACAAGATTCATATGTGTTCGCCCCTCACCCCTCCCTCTCCCCGTAAAGAACGGGGAGAGGGAGCCCACGGCCGAGCCTGTATTCGTCAGGGAGCATGCGCAACGGTTCACTCCCTCCCCCCGCTTGCGGGGAGAGGGTGGGGTGAGGGGCTGCCATGCATCGAGAGCTTGATTAGATCATACCAGTTTTCGGAAAGAAGATCATGCTCAAGCAAACAGCTCGTCCCGGCTTGCGCGCTCCCGGAATAAAGCGAGGGCGACGGGCTCTCCCGGCAACGTTATCCGCCCGGCTCGGCGGTCACGTCACGCTCGAAGCGCGCGCGGACGGCAGCATCGCTGCCCGCTTCGATGGCCATTCGGTCGGCTTGGGAAGGTTCAGCGCAGCCGCGGCAGATCGCGCGCAGCACCTGCGCATGGGACTGCCGCTCGGCTCGTTTGCGTCCGGCCGCCTCCCACGAACGGGCGGAGGAAAGGTGGGCATCGACGAGGAGATCCACCTTTTGGTCCGGCGATTGGCCGGGCACGGCCTGTTGGAGTACCGCCTCGGGCGCTTCCGAAACGGCCACGACACGGGCGGGGACCAGGTCGTCATCGAACCGCAGCTTGCCGATTATTGGCCGCGAACGCCGCCGCTCGGCAATGCGGACGTTCTCGTCCTGTCGCGGTTCGCGTACCTGCGGCGGCGCGGCAACGAGATGGTTTTGGAGTCGCCGCGCGCCGGCGCGCTGTTCAAGATCTGCAATCCGCAGATTGCGGCCGCTTTGGCCATGCTGTCGTCGCCGCAACCCATCAAACAGCTGCGCCGGCAAGATGGTTTTCCGGGGGTCGAGCTTCTCGCCCTGCTGGTAGACTGCCAGATTCTGTTCAAGATCGACCCTGCCCGCGACACTGGCCTGCGGCCGACCGAAGGCGACGACGACCTCGTTCTTTGGGACTTTCACGATCTTGTTTTCCACACGCGCAGCACCGAAGGCCGGCACGCCAACCCGTTGGGGGCACTCTATCCGTATGCGGGCGTCATGACTCCGCTGCCGGCAGTACGGCCGCGCTGGCCCGGAAAGACAATCGATCTGCGCAAGTTTCTCGGCGCGCATCCGCAGGCACTCTCGGCGAGCGCAAAGCTCCTGCGTGAACGCCATTCGACGCGCAGCTTCGACGACCGGCGACCGATCACGCTGGCCGAGCTTGCGCGATTTCTCGACAGCACCGCGCGTGTCCAGTCGAGATGGCGCAGCAGGCTGGACCTCGGCAACAGCAGTCCGGTGGTCGCGTACGCCGCACGGCCGTATCCGTCAGGAGGCGGCAGCTACGAGCTCGAGCTCTATCTGGCCGTCGACAAATGCGACGGGCTGACACGAGGTTTCTATCATTACGACGCCGGCGGACATGCGCTGGTGCCGATCGGCGTGCGCACGCATGAGCTTGACGCGCTGTTGGCGGGAGCGGCATTTGCTATGGGCGCGCCCGCGGTGCCCCAGATTCTGATCACGATCGCTGCGCGCTTCGGCCGGATTTCGTGGAAGTACAGCTCAGTCGCATATGCGCTCATCCTCAAGGATGTCGGCGTATTCACGCAAACGCTCTATTTGATGGCGACTGACATGGGACTCGGCGGATGTGCGATCGGGAGCGCCAACATCGATCTGTTCGCCAAGATGACGGGGATCGAATTTTACGTCGAGGGCGCGGTCGGTCAATTCGCGATTGGCCGCGGAACGAAATCGGAAGCTCCCGGGTGAGGCGGTGAACGATCAGATCCACGCTGACCGGTGCGCCGGTATCCAGGTAATCCGCAATGGTGCCGCCACCGCGCGCCCCTTGAGGGTGGCTCACGACAAGGATCGAGAAAACTGCGACCAGCCAATAAGTGCCTGCATGGAGCGAGCGGTATGGGAAGTGAGGCGTGGTGGGCCAGGAGCATCAGGACGGTGGACAGCGGGGAAAGGTGACCCCGAGA
>JBEVJT010000140.1:0-8975 GCA_040510075.1 Xanthobacteraceae bacterium
ATCGCGCTCGTGTATTCGCCGTCGGGCGAGTAGGTGACACTCATGTTTGCGTATCCCTGCGCATGGGCCGCGGTTTCCCTGGCGGCCTTTTTCGCAGTATCGCGACCGTCGCCTCGGTCAAAGAAGACGAACCAGACGGGGAGGTCGGGTTTACCACCCCTCCATCGCAGCGTCTGCATCTCATGCGCAGTGCCGGCCCCTTTCTCGACGATTACTCCATATACGTTCGGGTGTGCCACATACGGCAGCGGGTCGCCCTGCATCAATTGCGGATTCTTGGCGATGACCTTCAGGCCATACTGTGCCGCGAGCTCAACTGCTCCCACCACATCCGCGACCGAATACGCATCGGCATTGTCGAGTTCGATGTAGTGAAAGCCCTGCTGCCTGCGGCGCTGGAACTGCTCCATGAGATTGCGGCGCCATCCTGGTCCGAGTGGATCGACCTGTCCTTCGCCATACTCCTCGGCGGTGTCGGAAGTATTGAGATAAGGGCCGTATTCCGCGCGCTCCGCCGCGCTCTGCTCGGAATATCTCTCGTTGAACAGATTGGCGTAGGCTATGCTGATGCCTGCAGGCAGCGGCGCGTTCCAATCATATCCGACTTCGACTATTTCGCCGGCACTTCCTTTGCCGGGATTGGTTGCCCCGATCTTGTAGCGCAGTTTTTTCCCTGCAAGCGGATTTGCAGCCCCGGCCACCCGCATTCCCGATGTGGCAATGTCGTTTTCGGCATGCAGGGGAACACAACCCAACAGAACGGCGGCCGCGATTGCGATTGCGTATCGCATAGATGTCTCCTGCGGTTTCACTTGCTGAGAGGTGCTTCTCAGCTGAAATACGCAGGGCCGCGCGGCGCGCTACTAAATTGACCTTCACATATCTAAATTTGAATTTAGTCTCCTGAGCAGGCGGCGACTGCGAGTACCGGGCAGCCGCGGATTTCTGAATTCAGGCGCAACTGCGTAGAGCGCCAATGCGCCGACAGGTACAATGACGATGAATAGACACAGCAAGCCGAGATTGACGTAAGCGAAAGCGCCGCATGCGGTGCCGGCAAGAAAAGCAAGGATGATCGGCAGCAGCTGCCCAAGTTCCTCTCGCGCCCGCAAATATCGGGGATCCCTGTTCGCTTCGGCTTTCCGGGAAACGACCCATTCGAGCAGGCTTTGCGTCACCGTGATGGCGAGCGCCGTCGTGTTCGTGGTCATCACGTTTGTCGAAGCAACGCCGCGCATCAGCAGGCGCACCAGCGCGCTTTGCGCGCCCATGGGCGGTTATACCGAGGAGCAGAGCGGCGATTGCGCCAGGTTGGTCCGCATTACGGAAAGGCATGCTTGCCACGCACGCACCGAGGAAAGCGACCAATAAGAATAAGTCCGCCCCCAGGCTGCAGCGCAACGCGTGGGCGTTCTCGCAAACAATGCATGAGCACCGTGACTCCTACGGCCGCGAGAAAAAACAACTGGCGAACCCTCTGGCCAGGGCACCCGGCTCGGTCCTGACAAATTGCATTCCGATAAGAACGAAACTCCCCGTCAATTGCGTGATGAATGTGCCAAACAACGCCAGGTAGGTGCAGCTATCGACGAAGCCGGCGACGAAGCTCAGCAGGACAGGCGCCGGCGAGGGGACCACAATCGATGGCTCTCCGCTGTTCATGTGCATCACCTCGACACATTCCGAAGCGTAGCGCATTTCGGCGCGCTCTTACGAGAGCGAAAACAAAAGAACTCCTGCGATCGCGCCGATCAACAGAACAAGCTCAGCGTCGGATAGCATCTGTTATTCCTCAATTGTTTTGCGCTTCAGTTGCGGCCAAACAGTCGCATCGAAGACGCCGAAGCGCCCCGCTCAACGTGGGATTGGAGCAGGTCCGTGGCTTGTTTCAGTTTGCCGCAATTTTTGAAAAAATACCGCGATCCGCAGACGCACGTGTGCAAAATAAAATTTTAAATCGAAGCGCAACTCTGCGAAAGGAACAGCAATCCGCGATAAAACTGCGCAAAAAACCGTGCGTATATTCGCGTTGTCACTTGCTCCGGCTCGACCCGAACCCCCAGAGCCGGGCCAGTCAGCTGATCAAGGAGAAATACGATGAAAGAGTTGTTTATCGTTGTTGCAGTTGCGATCACGAGCATCGTTGCCGGTCAGGCGTTCTCTCAGGAGGCGGCTGGGAACACGCACTATCATTATGCAAACCAGGATCGCGGCTGCCTGTACCAGAGCTATCCCTGCAGTGCATGGAACACGCAGGACGGCTGGTAAGCTCGGAGCTCCGCTTCGTTCCAAGCAGCGGAGGGATATCGCTTAGGATATCGTTTGCTCGCGGGATCAGGCACACGCCTGTACGGCGCGATCGAGATCAATCAGCATCGTGCAGGCGACACCCGCCGTCTTGAACTCCAGCTGCGCTTCTCCGTATCCGTCAAGCGCGCGCATGATGACCCGGGTGCCAAAACCGCGGTGCGTCGGCTCCTGCACCTCGGGCCCGCCGTGCTCGGTCCAGACGATCGCAAGTCTGCGCACCGACCCACGACCCAACTGATGCTGACCTCGCCGCCGGCACACAACGCGCCGTATTTGTGCGCATTTGTGGCGAGCTCGTGGAAGACCAGGTGCAGGGCAAGCGCCAATCTGGGTTCGAGCTCGATGTCCGGCCCGACCGCGGTCATGTCGCGCCTGTTTGCGCAAAATGGACGCACGCTCGCTTCTATCAAATCGGCAAGCCCGACGCTGTCGGCTTGGGCGCGCCCGATCACCTCAAACAATCCACGCAGCCCTGAGATCCGCGCCATGAGCTTGGTGCGGTATTCTTCGACATCCGTCGACTGGGTTTGCCGCACCACTGCTTCGACCATGGTCAGCAGATTGCGAATGCGGTGATTGAGCTCGCCCAGCAGCAGGTCGACATCTTCTCCGCCTGAGCGGGCGAGCAGTCGCGAGCTTGCAGTAACCCCCGCCGGCCGCGGCATTGGACGCAAAGCACCCGACCCTCCAGCCCGCCAGGAATATTCACCCATCCCGCTGTCCCTCACGGCAAATGACCGCAGAGAGGATAGGCACCTCGCGGAGGGACGCCCAGAAAAATTTAGTTTGGGGTCACTAAATTCGAATTTAAGATCGTATCGGCGGGAGAACCCCGCGTGCGCGCCCATGCAACCGTACATTCGACCGTAAAATGCAATTTAATGGCGGCCTATTGGTGCTCGACTTAGATTGTGGTGCGCGGCTGCCCAATGGGAGCCGAAGCTGTTTGCGTTCTGGCATGGAGGTAGCCGGTGCCGACACTCTCGGTGGAGCATGTCGCTCGTTACAGGTCGACTTTGGTCGACGATGCCGACGTTTCGGCCTCCGCTGAGAACGCCCCGATGCGAGTGCTTCTCATCGAAGATGATCGCGAGACGGCGAACGAGGTCATTGCCGAGCTGACCGATCGTGGATTCGAGGTGGACTGGGCGGCAACCGGAATAGAGGGCCTCGACAAGGCGCGCGGCGCGAATGCCGATGTCATGATCGTGGACCGGCTGCTGCCGGGGGTGGATGGTCTCACCATCATCGAAGCGGTGAGACAGGACCGTATCCGCACGCCCGTGCTCGTCCTGAGCGCGCTCGGCGCGGTCGACGACCGGGTCCGCGGACTGCGCGCGGGTGGCGATGACTATCTCACCAAACCGTTCGCGATCGTCGAGCTGGTGGCGCGAATCGAGGCGTTGCTGCGCCGGCCGACGGAGAGCCGCGATACCATCCTGCAGGTCGGACCGCTCGAGCTGGATCTGCTCTCGCGAACCGCGAAACGCGGGGATCGCGACATCGAACTGCTTCCGCGCGAATTTCGCCTGCTGGAATATATGATGCGGCGCAAGGACCAGCTTCTGACCCGGGCGATGCTGTTCGAGGAAGTCTGGAACTACAAGTTCGTGCCGCAAAGCAACCTCGTCGACGTGCACATGGGCCGCTTGCGCCGGAAGGTCGACCTCGGCGACGAGCAGCCGATGATCCATAACGTCCGTGGCGAAGGGTTTATCCTGCGTGCGCCTGCCTGAGTTCATCCGCACAACGACATTTCGCTGGACGCTGGTCGTCTCCGGTGCGTTCACCGCCTGCGTACTTCTGATGTTCGCGTTCGTGCTGGCGCAAGCATGGTCGTATATGACCGTCGATGTCGACGGCTTGAATGCGGGCATCGCCGAGGCCATCCTTGACCAGGACGAGATGACGCGTCGCATCGAAAGACTGGACGTATATCTTCGCGTCGATCCGCATAATGCGAAGTTCGGGGGATTGTTTGCTGCCGACGGCGCTCGCATCGCCGGCAATATCGAGAGCTTGCCCCCGGGGCTCAAGCTGGACGCCGGCCCGCAGCTCGTCTCGCTCGTGAAGATTGACGGCACGACCGAGCGGCGAAGCGTCCGCGCCATAGCGCGGCGAGTGCCGCAAGGCGGCACACTGGTGGTCGGACGCGGCGATTACGAGATTACCTGGATGGTGCGCAGCGTGGAACGCGCGCTGGTGCTGGGTCTCATTCCGACGCTGTGTATCGGACTGGCTACCGGCGTTTTCCTGAGCCTGCGCGCGCAGCGGCGGGTGGAGCAGGTGAACAGCAAAATTCATCGCATCGTCGCCGGTGAACTGCGCGAACGGCTGCCGACGCGAGGGGCACAGGATCCGTTCGACAAGCTCGCGGTTCTCGTCAATGGCATGCTTGACGAGATCGAAGCTCTCATTCGCAGCATAGCCGGCGTTGGCGACGATATCGCGCACGATTTGCGCACACCCCTCACGCGCGTGCGGGTCGGCCTTGAGCGCGCTCGCCAGAATGCGCGAACTCTTGACGATCTGCGAGGATCGGTCGACCAGGCGATCACTGGCCTCGATCAGTCATTGGCGATCATCACAGCGCTCTTGCGCATTACTGAAATCGAGCACGGCCACCGCCTCGGCGGGTTTCGTCACGTTCATCTGGCGGATGTACTGCGTGAGGTTGGCGAGCTTTACGAGCCCATTGCCGAAGACAAGCGGGTCGCCTTCGCGGTGCAGGCGAAAGAGGACATGGTCGTGCACGGCGACCGCGATCTCCTGTTCGAGGCGGTTGCCAACCTCGTAGACAACGCCGTGAAATTCACCCCGGAGGGTGGCCGCGTGGAACTGAGCCTGCATGGCCGCGGCGAGGAAGCGGTCATTCGCGTATGCGATACCGGGCCGGGCATTCCGGAAAACGAGCGCGACCTTGTGGGCCGCCGGTTTTATCGTGCGGACAAGAGCCGATGCGCTCCGGGGGTGGGCCTTGGCCTTAGCCTCGTGAACGCAATCGTGAAGCTGCATGGATTCCGACTTGGTATTTCTGGCTGGCCCGGTTCTGGCCGGCCCGGCTGCTGCGCCGAAATCGTTGGCCAGCGAGCAACGGCGTCGACCTGCGCCGGCAGATCGGGATGCAAAGGTGCAATTGGGCTGGACAGTACGCGCGCAAGTACATCGGCTGATGGTGCGCCGGCGACAGTATCGGGCTGAGCTCTCGGTTGTTAAGCGTGCTCGTCACGGACCTATGCTGCGCGTTGCCAACACTTGATGCGGCCGGCCATCGGATCGCAGCGTTCTGGATCACAGCGTCGCGGTGTTGCACATTGGCAGATAAGTAGCGCAGCGCTCTGTGACCGGCAGCGCTTGAGCCGGATGCACGTGATGGGCAACCTCAACGGGAGAATGTTCATGGCAACGCGACGTACCGTGGTGTTCGGCGCCATCGCGACTGGAGCTGCCATGCAGACGGAAAATCTGTTTGGTAAGGCGTCGCAGCCCGCCACGCCGGTCAATTTCGACGTTCCGGCGGGTGCAGGCGACTGCCACACGCATATCCATGGCGATCCGCAGAAATTCCCGTTCTTTGCGGGGCGCGTCTACACGCCGGAGACGGCATTGCCCGAGGAAATGGCGGCGTTGCATAAGATGCTGCACATGCAGCGCGTGGTCATCGTCACGCCTAGCGTTTACGGGACCGATAATGCCGCAACGCTGTACGGGATGAAGGCACGTGGCGCGGATGCGCGCGGTGTTGCGGTAATCGACGAAAAGACCCCCGAGAATGAGCTCGAAGCAATGCACCGCGCCGGCATTCGGGGCATCAGGCTCAATCTCGCGACCGGCGGCACCAACGATCCGACTGTTGCGCGAGAGCGCCTGCGGGCCGGAATCGATCGGATCAAAGATCGCAACTGGCACATCCAGCTCTATACCAACGTGGCTATGATTGCGGCGCTGAAGGATGAGTTTTCTCAATCCCCCGTGCCAATCGTATTCGATCATTTCGCGGGTGCCCGGGCGGAGCTTGGCCCGCATCAACCGGGCTTTGCCGATGTGCTCGGGCTCGTGAAAAGTGGAAAGGCCTATGTGAAGATTTCCGGCGCTTACCGCGTCTCGAAGGCCGCGCCGGACTACAGCGACGTCATTCCGCTCGCGCAGGCGCTGATTGCGGCTAATCCCGATCGCATCGTATGGGGCACCGATTGGCCGCATCCGGACTCGGTGACACCGCCCGGAAATAAAGCGACAGATGTCACCCCTCTATTGCAGATCGATGACGGGCGCCTCCTCAACCAGCTGCCGGTATGGGCGCCGGATGCCGCAATCAGGGAGAAGATTCTGGTGGCCAATCCAGTACGCCTCTACGGGTTTTGACGCGCCGACGTGCGGGCGCAGCCGCGATCCGTATCACCGCTCCCTTAGTTCTTGGCCTGTGAACCAGGACTTGGTCTGCACCTTTTTCATCTGTTCCTGATCGATGAAAGGCAGGACCGTTTTTGCGAACGCAGCCTTCACCGTTTGATATTCATCAGCGCACCCCTTCGCCCGCTCGGGAGGCAGCCAGCGCGAGTCCACGAAATCCTGTACCCAATCCGGGTGGCCGCCATAAGCCATGCACAGTCCATTGTACATGCGTTGAGCGGAGGTACCGTGCTCGTCCGCAAAGGCGCAGAATGGATCAAGGAAACATTGCTCCTTCGGATCCTTGGGATATTTGGGGTCACGCGGATTGGGCTTCGCGACGGGAGGATTCGGCAGGAGGTACCACAGATAGGCAAATCCCTTGATCACGGTGCGCGCGGTTTCCTTGCCGAATTGCATGGCGATGAAAGTTGCGACCTGGTCGGCGGCGTCCTCCTCGCGCCCGAATACCGGAGCATCCATGATGTCGAACGCAGCATGCCCGGTTTCGTGCAACAGCGTGGCCGCGTATAGGCCCGCAATAATAGAATCGCGTGATACCGGGATGGGCAATTTTTTCTTGTTCTGAAGCTGCAGCAGAACATCGGCGGCCTGTTCACCGAGTTCGGCGAACCCGTAGCACATGTTGATGAAATATTGGTTTTTCGCATAGTACGGACTGTCGCCAGAGCCGCCGTTGCAGTCACTGGCAAACAACCTCAACGCATGCGGCCAGCGCACGGGCGAGAGGAATTCCACATATTCCTCCAGCACGCGACGTTTCATCAATCTATCCCTCAGCGCAGCGTGCTGCGGCGTGAGTTGTTTCGGGGGATCGGTGAACGTGGTCTTCCAGTAACCGCCGTCTCCCTTTACGTCCTCCACGATATAGATCCTGCCGGTCTGAGCGCTTGTCGGCCCGGCCATGAGCAACGGCGAAGCCAACGCCAGGGCGAGAACCAATGCGAGCGGAACTGCTTTCATGACGAAGTCCTCAATTGCGCGCGGGTGCGGAACAAAGGCAGTTCGGAGTGACCCCTCCGAACACGGACCTTCCTATTGCGCCCATTGCAACCACGGCGTGGTCCTCACTTTTATCAGGAGATCGGCATCGACATGGGGCATGATACGCAAGTCAAAGGCCTTGCGTATTTGCGCGTATTCGTTGGCGCACTGCTGCGCACGAAAGATCGGCAGCAGTTTATTGGTCAGCAAAAATGCGAATTGCGGTTGGTTGGCGGCAAAGGCGATGCATGCGTAATTGAAATAGCGTTGCCAATCGGGCGAAGCCTCAGCGGCAAAGGTGTTGCCGGTCCATTGCTGGTCCGACCAGGCGAACAACACCTGCGTGCCATTCATGACGGTTATCGCGATGTCATCCCCGAACTGCATCATGACCATGGCGGCCAGGCGGTCGGCGGCATCGAATTTGCGGCCCCAGATCGGCACATCGAGAACATCGAATACCGCGAGCGCCGTCTCGTGGAAGAGAGCCTGCACGAACCCGCCGATGATTACCCTTTGCGCCAGGTCGTTGTCCTTGGTGTGACTGGCGGCGATCCGCTCTATCTTATCGATCAGTTCATAGCAGACGGTTGCCGGCCCCTGCGGCTTGTATGGAACGTTCTCGTTCCCGCATTGCGCAACCCGCACAGTGATCTCGCGGGGCAGTCGCAGCGGGGCCATGAACGCCTGCAACTCTTCCAACACCTTGCGTTGCTTCAGGCGTTCGTAGATCGGAGTGAATTTCGAATTCGTGGGCGTTTCATAGACGATTTTGATACCGGATTGCGCATTGGCTTGCTGCGCAACCACCGGACTCGACAAGCTCATCGTTGCGAGCAGGAACATTGCGAGGACATGATTTTTGTGCTGCATCGCAGATATCCCAAATGACTGACACGCGAGAGAAGAAATGCTTTGTGGCTGGGCCTTGGATACTTGCACTTGTGCGTTTCTTCCGCAACAAAAAGAGAACTGACGCGCGCTTCGGGTGAAGCGCTGGCGTAAATCTTCCGACACTATCGCGGCAAGGGCTCTGCATGCGAATGACTTTCAGTCAGCAGTTCTGCATCGCTCCGATGATGGATTGTGAGAATTGCCACATAAAATGCTTTCATTTCTGAAGGTTAGGGCACTGGCATTCTCCCCGTGTCGCACGGTTCGTCGTACTATTACTGCGGCACTCGATGTGAAGCGTAGTCCACTTTAGCGTCCGAAACGGCTCGCGTTCTCGGCGAGCCCGCCAATGTTCGCTGCTGAGAAGAGCTAAC
>JBEVJT010000141.1:0-3187 GCA_040510075.1 Xanthobacteraceae bacterium
GCGCGCCTTCGAAGCGCGCGCCGGCAGCCTGGTTTTCGTTCCGGAGGGGGCCGTCTGGCAGTGGCGATCCGGCCGGGCGGGCTCGACGTTCTTCGTGATCGATGGGTTTGCCGCAGACCCTCTGCCGATCTAACCTGCAACCACTTTCCGCATGGCGTCAAATGATTCAGTGCCGATGCCTGCCGGATCAGATTGGAAGGACCGGGCCAATTCGTCCCGCAGCCACCATCCCGCAGGATCGCGAGTCGTTGAGGTGTGCCAATGCAGGAAGAACTCCATCGGGATGCGCAGATCGCGCTCTACCGCTGCGCAGATTCAAATGAACGCGCCGTCCCATTTGGCGACAGCAATCGTAGCAACGGCGTTTCCGATCAAATTGGTGACGGCGCGGGCTTCGTTCATGAAGCGGTCGACGCCAAGCAGAAGGACGAGACCAGCCACCGGGACTGTGTGAACGGATGAGAGCGTGGCCGCCAACGTTACGAAGCCGGCACCGGCGGCCGCGAAGGACGTCTGTGGGAACTGGAGGCGGGCGACCGCCTCCGGTGACCCGGTGGGGGGGGGTAACTCGGGTCCCTATCGCGACGCGGATGAAGCGCCGACACGAGGCGGTCAGCCCCGAGAAAGCCATCTCCCGATCGTGTGAAATCGTTCCGGCTGCAGAAACACGGGTTCGGCTGCGGCTGGCGCTTTCGATTGGAAGATTTCAGGCGCTGCCGAGGCCAGACCGTCGCGCGCTTCCTCATCGTAGTTCATCTGTGCAAATGCGTGATAATCGATCCATTGCAACCGGCCGTTCTCGAACCGGATGCGGACGCGGCCGGTACCACGATCGGCCAAATTCAATTGGGGAAACCGGCGGATGCACTTGGCGAGAAATCCGGCATGAGAGCTGCCTTCTGCGATTTTTGGAGTTCTGTAGACTTCGGCAGGGGACCGCGCGCCCACATTGATATGGCGATACATCTCCACGTCGAGCATGCGCCGTATGTCCAGGATGTTCATCTCGCCGCCCCAGCCGAACGCAGCCGTGAAAGGGACCTCGCCGCGGGGCACGCCATTGTCCAGAAACTCGAAATGGACTTTTCGACTCGGATTGAGGGCTCTCCCGAAAAGGATCTCCTGCATGCCGGTGAAGGCCTGCACATTGTGCGCGAGCAGGTCGTCGACGGCCTTGTACCGCCCGATCTCCAGACCGCGCTTCCAGGCACGTTCCACAGTCTCCTCCGGCGGCGTAATCATGAAAAAGTAACACAGCAAATTACCGAAATGCGAAGCGGTCCTGTTCTCTTCCGAATCCAGGGCAAAACTGTCGAAACGAAACCGGTCGATGAGAACATGCGATGCGCGGCTCTCTTCACCCTTGCGCACCAGATGGGCGTCGAGTTTTCGATCGATGATGTTGAGCTCATGGCTGGTGAGCGTGCCGGCATATTTGTAAAGCGACCCCAAGCTGTCGAAATCGAGCAGAAAGCGGCGCCAAGTGTCTGGACTGACGAGAGCAAAATCATTCCATTGGTGGCCCATTCTCCTTGCCAGCTTGCGCTGCAACGGGCGCATCGTGCTTTTTCCCGAGGCCGAGGCACCTTTCGTGAGCATGGCGGTCGGCCGCGTTTGGGCCGGCAGCCTTCGAAACCCCGAAAGGCGGGCCGCATCATCAATTTTCGGATCAAGCACGCGACTGACGACCTCGGCACCGTGCTCATTGCAGGCTAGATCGACGGCGAGCGGACCAAGAAACGAATGCGCGCCGAGCACTCGGCCGCGGCAACACTGGATCGCGGAAGCCACTCTTACGAGCGATCGAAGTGCCGCGGCTTCCGCCGCCAGCTGGCTCGTATGGAGGCGTTCACGCCAGTCCTGGAGCATTCGGTTTTCGCGATCCCAAGCCGAATCGTCATGGCGCGGTGGACGGACTGTCTCTGGCCTGCGAAGCCAGAAGCGCCAGCGTGCGTTGAGATCTGCTTTCGAGACCGAGCGGGGCTCGCAGGGGGCAAAATATCGTTTCAATTCCTGTTCGACAGCAGCGCTTACGTCTCTTCTCATGCGCGCATAGGCATCATTTATCTCCCTTGCGCTTGGATCGACCACCTCTGACATGAGAACCCGCGCCATACGCCGCAGCGTGACGCCCAAGCTCTCCACGCTCGCATCCTTCGGGTCGGGTATCTCGTAATCGGCAGTGACCCGGACGAGAACTTCGTGAAGCGCCAATCGCTTTGGCCGGAAGATCGCCAACTCTTCAATATCGATGCCGGTGACCTCGTGAAGCTCGAGGACCTGCGAAACATCATTGAAGATGCTCTCGCGCCGGAAAATCGAGGCTAGTGGCACAAGCTCGGGGCTGGTGCCCGAGCGTATGCCGGGGTCCCAAGGACCTTCCGTCGCAACCGGCGTGTGGGTGTCGGTCATCAGGGGCCCGTTTCAGTCACGTCGAACCACTTGTTGTCATTGCGAGGAGCACCCGGGTGACGGAACAAGCCCGGTCAGGTGGGTTGCCCATCCATCGGGATTGCTTCGGCCGGTCTCGCTTGGGTCGGCCGGGGTCGCAATGACACATCCAATCTCATCGGAATCTACTCTTAGGGCCTGGTCGGATCAACGTGCTTCTTGAGCGGATGTCCGTACGCGGCGTAGGTACGCTATCTCTGGCGCCCGTGAGGACGACAGCCCGGATGTCGCGATCATGCTGCACGCGCTCGATCGCTTCGCAAAAGCCGCTGAGCACGCCGGGTCTGATTGCGTTGCGACGCGCCCCCGCGATGTCGTGAGCCAGAGGAAGCCGCCGCGGCGCTCCTATACCATTTCTGCGTAAGGCTCTGTCATGAACCACCGGGTGCGGATCGAAGCTGGTACTCCATGCGAAGCCGACCCGCCGTGCGCGCGGACGGCACGCAATGACAGCTCATCGCTGGCCTCCGCGGCGAGGTACTTGGCCGCCGTGGCCTCGACGCCGCAGGGGCTTACCCGCATGGTAGAGCGCAGCCGCTTCCACATCAGCAGCTCGGTCCGCCAGCGGATGCTGGATCGCCTGGTTCTTGCGTCGGCCGGGCGAACACGATGCGTTCGGCGTCGTGCGGGTCACCAGCACGATCTTTTTAGCGTGCTGCGTGGTCGAGGTCCGGACCTTCCGGTATGCGCTTCTTGATTTTCGAGATCGTATGAACCTTCACCTGGTGAGCCCATG
>JBEVJT010000142.1:0-4003 GCA_040510075.1 Xanthobacteraceae bacterium
ACATGGGCATCGATGCGCTGATCCTCGCCTTCGTGGTGGTGGTGATCGGCGGTCTCGGCAGCCTGCAGGGCGCGCTCGTCGGCGCGCTGATCGTGAGCATCGTGCGCACGGCGGGGATTCAGTTCTTCCCCGAGATCGAGCTTGCGGTGCTCTATCTGATCGCCGCCCTCGTGCTTTTGGTCAAACCCACGGGACTGTTCGGAAGCGCCTGATGAGCTCCGAGATCAGCGCTCCCTCATACCGATCGAAAATTCTGCTCGGCGCCGCAGCAGTCTTGATCCTGATCGCGTTGGCACTGCTTCCTTTTTTCGTCGGGCTTTATCAGGTCCAGCTCTTCACCTACGGGCTGATCGCGGCGATTGCCACGCTCGGCTTCAATCTCCTGCTCGGCTATACGGGACTCCTGTCGTTTGGCCATTCCGCCTTCTTCGGCATCGGCGCCTATACCGTCGCATTTCTCGTCCGCGACGCGGGCATTCACGCGATGGAGCTCTACATTCTCATCGGGGTTCCGGTTACGGCGCTCCTCTCGGCATTGTTAGGTTATATTTGCGTGCGTCATACACGGATCTTCTTCGGCATTCTCACGCTTGCGCTCTCCCAGGTGCTGTGGAGCCTTGCGCTCAAGCTGTTCTGGACCACGGGCGGATCGGACGGCTTGCGCGTGCCGCGGCCGGCCCTCCTTGGCGGGATGCTGACGTTCACCGGCAGCGGTGCGTTTTCCCGATTCATCAACGCCTATTACTATTACGTGCTGGCGATCTTTGCGGTGTGCGTGCTTCTCATGTGGGTCATCGTGCATTCGCCCTTCGGCAAAGCCCTGCAGGCGATCCGCGATAACGAGACGCGCGCGGCTTTTCTGGGCATCCGCATCCGCCACTTCCGCTGGATGGCGTTTCTCATTTCGGGAACCTTTACCGGGCTCGCGGGCATTCTGTGGGCGCCGCTCAACGGGCTGACCACGCCTGAGGTCCTGTACTGGCCGTTTTCCGGCGAGATCGTGTTTGCGGCACTCCTTGGCGGCTTTCGCAACTTCACCGGCCCGATCATCGGCGGGATCGTGTTTACGTATCTCAAAAGCTACGCGGTCGCGACGACCGAATATTGGCAGTTCCTGCTCGGCGTCGTGCTCGTGCTGCTGGTCATGGTGCTGCCGACCGGCATCGTCGGCGGGTTTGCCGCGCTGGTCCGGCGCTTTCGTCGGAAGGAAAAGCCGGCATGACGCTCCTGCGCACCATTGACCTGCGCAAGCAGTTCGGCGAGACGCGCGCCTGCGACGGCGTCAATTTCACCGTGCAGCAGGGAGAGTTCCTCTCCCTCGTTGGGTCGAATGGAGCGGGCAAGACATCGCTTGTCAACCTGATCAGCGCGCATCTCACCCCCGATTCGGGCCAGATCCTGTTCGAGGACAAGGATATTACCAATACCACCGTGTACGAACGCATACGCGCGGGGATCGCGCGCAGTTTTCAGATCGTTAATCTGTTCGACGGGCTTTCCGTCTATGACAATGTTGCGCTCTCCATATTCTCGCGCGACCGCAAGACGGTGCGCATCGCCTCGCTCGCCGACCACGATGCCGACGTACACCGTGAGACCCTGGAGGTGCTCGGCCAGTTCGGGCTGCGCGACAAAGGCACGTTTGTGGCCGGCGGGCTGGCACAAGGCGAGCGCAAGCTCCTCGATGTGGCAGTGGCCTACGCGCTACGGCCCAAGCTTCTCTTTCTCGACGAGCCGACGAGCGGTGTCAGCACACGTGATAAGACCCAGATCATGGACACTGTTTCCTCGGTGGTGCGTGCGGGGCACGTGACCGCGGTGGTCATCGAGCACGACATGGACGTCGTGTTTCGCTATTCCGACCGCATCGTGATGATGCACGAGGGACGGTTTTTGGCCGATGGCAGCCCGCAGGAGATCAGGGCGAACAAGGACGTCGCCAGCATCCTGCTCGGCGCGCCACTCGCAGATTGAGGCAAGACCAAGTGCTGCTTGAGATTGAAAGCATAAACACCTTCCGTGGCCCCGCGCATATCCTCCACGATGTGTCGCTCAAGGTGGATGCGGACGAGGTGGTCTCGCTCGTGGGGCGCAATGGGGCCGGGCGCACCACCATCATCGAGAGCGTCACGGGTCTTCTGCCCGTGCGTTCCGGGCATATCCGCTTTCGTGGCGAAGACATTACGCGCCTGCCGCCGCACCGGCGTGCCAAACGCGGCATCGGCTACGCGCCCGAGAATTCGGGAATTTTTCCGGAGCTCACGGTGGGCGAGAACCTGATGATCAGCCGCTGGATGTCCCGCGCCACGGCGCGCGGGGCGAAGAGCGGCATCGATGCCGAGGCGCAGGCGCTCACGGTCTTTCCCGAGGTGCGAAAATTTCTCGACCGACCCGGCCTCAATCTTAGCGGCGGGCAGAAGAAGATGGTGTCCATTGCCCGCGCGATGGCGCTTGCGCCTTCGCTGATGATTCTTGACGAAGCATTCGAGGGACTCGCTCCGGTCGTGGTCAAGCGCTTTCGCGAGGCCGTGATGATGATCAAGAGCATGGGCATTTCGCTCCTACTCGCCGAATCCAATCTCACCAGCGCCGCCGCCATTGCCGACCGCCTCTACGTGATCGATCGCGGCGAAATCATATTTCAGGGCACACCGAAACAGGCGCTCGCCAATGAAGACGTAATGCGCACCCTGCGCGGGTGATGCGAGATGAGGTTGCGTCACGCAGTCTGGTTCGTAAGCCTCACGCTTGGCGCGACAATCGCGCAGGGCGGGCACGAACTGCCGATCTATCCTTCCTTCTATCCGCACGAGATCGAGATCAGGACAATCGCTCCTGCAGCAGCAGCGCAAGCATTGGAAGTCGGCCAGCTTCAGGCCTATGTGGGGTCGGGGCTGACGTTCCCCGCGAAGTTGCTGCCCGACGTGCAGGCCATCGAAACCCTCGGCGGCTATGTGCTGCTGCGCATAAATCCGGAATCACCGCGGGTGAAGGATGCGCCCTGTGCTGCGCTCGCCGCGGTCGCGCGCGATCTGGGCCGCCGCGGTGATGGCGTTATTCTGCATCCCTACCCCGTGACTCCGTTTCATGGCGACTATCTGCAGCACGTCGATCTTGCCGCCGCTGCGAAATCGCGCGTATCGGAGGCGGGCTTCCCGGTTGGCGATCTCGCCATCAAGGCGACCGGCGAGCTTGCCAAATACTTTCCGCCAAGCGGCGACAGCTTCGATGTCGAGGTCCAGGAGATCGATGTCGGAGAGCTGATTGCTGCCAACATGATGGAATTGAACGGGTTCATCGCACCGCCCTGGCTGAAGGACGGGTGGTGGCACGCGCTTCTCGTTCTTGGCGAGGCTGACAGCGATGATGCCCACAAGCAGGAGATCGAAAGCGATCGCCGGCGGCTCATCAGCGGCGATGTGGCGGGGCTCGCCGACCGCATCAACGTCGCGCGCGACCTCGTGCGCCGGCTCACCACAGGATGCCGCAGCCTCGTCGCCGGGTATACGGTTAAGCGCGAATTCGTGAATGTCGAGTTCTCGGCCGGTATCGAGAACATCGGCTACGATTCGCTGTCGGGCCTTTCCTCGCCCATGTTCATTCGCACGGTCAAGCTCAAGGACTTTCCCTGGAACGGCTGGCTCATGCTCGGGATCAACGCTGGCGCGACAAGCGCCTGGAATCCGGTCGGCGGCATGACCGATCCGTTCGGCCGGCTGCTGTGGTTTGCGATCGGTGATCCGGCGCTGGTGCCGGCGCCCTATGATGCCGGCTTCATGCTCAACCGTATCGCCGATCTGCCTGCGAGCACAACGCCATGATTGGTCGCCTTCTTGGCTGTGGGCTCGCCGTGCTGGCGTTTTCGCTGACCCCATCGGCGGGGAGGACGGCGGAACTCACGTTCACGCTGCCCATCGAGAACGGGCGGGTGCCGGAGGCGCTGCGTACCATCCGGGTGCATCAAAACGATGTCGTGGCGCTGAAATGGAGCAGCGATCGGCCG
>JBEVJT010000143.1:0-4424 GCA_040510075.1 Xanthobacteraceae bacterium
TTGACCGCCGCCGTACTGCACCCACGCGAACAATTCGGTTGGGGTCAAGCCAAAGGGCAATGCGGTGAAGAAGTGCAGCGTTGGCGACTTCTTCTCAAAATAACCTTCGTAGGTCTGGTACATGTCAGCAATACCCGCCCCTACCGCATCGAAGGTCTCGAACGGGCGCACGAGTGCGCCGGCTGGAAACACCTCGATCTTGATGCGCCCGCCGCTGGCAGTTCCGATCGTCTGCGCGAAGCGAACTGCGCTCGATTGCAGCCCCGGCAACGCTTCAGGCCAGTCGGTTACCATCTTCAGCTGGCGGATGCCTTGGGCAATGGCGGGCGTGGGCAAGGCCGCGCCGGCGGCCAGCGATCCAGCGCTCGCCAGAATATCCCGCCGGCTATTGCGCTGTTTCCTCATTTTGTTTTCCTGAATGGCGCCTTTTAGCGTCACGACCTTCCGGGTCGAGAGTAGGTAATCGCAGCATTAATCCGCGCACTGTCTCGGCGTCGATGGGTTGTAGGCTGGCGGGACCACATCCATTGCGCGAGAAGTCTGCCTCTGACGCTACAGATTCTTTTTTCCCACCGCCATGTGCCGTTTTGGCACTACCCGCGAGCGAGGAGACGCCTATTGTTCGCGTGAGTCGGGGATAAAGGCCGTGCCACGCTTCGCCGCTTCGCTACTTTTGCTGCTCGTCTGCGCCGGTGCGCCTGCCCACGCCGTAGTGAAGGGCAAACCGTCCGCGCATGCGGGCTTCACGGTGCGCCTCGTCGGCAATTTCCACTGCAGTGGTGTCGTGATCTCACGCACGGCAGTGGCCACCGCCGGCCATTGCGGCCGCGGCCTGCAAGTGATTGCCGGCGGCCGCTCTTTCGGTATTGCGGGGGTTTCGCGGAGCGCAACCCTCGAGGACGGACGGCGCGTCGGTGTTTCGGGCGATGCCGCGATCCTGCATCTCGCCTCGCCCTTGCCTGCGGACGTCCCGGTTGCGCCGATCGGCGATGGTCGCGGGGACACCTACACTATTGCCGGCTATGGCACGACGGACGAGCGCTGGCGCGGATCCTTCGGGATGCTGCATGACGCGACGCTGATTGCAGAGGCTCCATACACGCTGGTCGATCCGAACCGTACCGGCTCCATTGGTGCGAGCGCCTGTCACGGCGATTCGGGCGGGCCGGTGCTGCGCGGCGACATGCTCGTCGGCATCCTCACCCGCGCCGCTCACCCTTCGCCACACCTCGCTTGCGGGCATCTCACACGGTGGGCGCCGCTCACTGCGTATGATCCGGCTCTGATGGGTGATCCGGTGGCCGCTGAAGCTGCAATGCTCAAGCAGGAAACTCAGGCCCGTGCTGAAAAATCCGCTCGCCTCAAAAAACCGAACGCGGGCACCCAAGGTTCGCTCAATTTACTCGGGGCATTTTTGCCCGTTCAGCGGAACGGGTCTGGTTTGACGCGCAATGCGTCCGCAGCCCATTGAGCGGTATCCACTGTAGTACGGGATGACTTTTCTCCGAACCGCCATCCCGCTCTGGATATTTGAATCATGCTCTAGGCGTACTGGAGCTGAGGCGGATGCGTAACGATTGATTTCAGATCAACGGCGGGTTTCGTCAGTTTGCGAAGATCGGCGCGCGGGCGTTGCAGCGCGGGGATAGCCGCAAAGGCCTGTTCCATAGCCTCGGCGGCATCGAGCAGATCCCGGTCGCCGCGGAACCGGCCGATAACCTGAATGCCGAACGGCATGCCGTGATGATCGACGCCGCATGGGAGCGAAATCGCAGGATTCGTCACCAACGTCACGTAGTAGGTCAGTGCGAGCCAGTGATAATAGGTTTTCAGCGTCACGCCCTCGAGCGTCTGCAGATAAGGTTCGGTCCAAGGAAACGGCGTAACCCCCATGGTGGGTGACAAGATCAGATCGTATTCGCGAAACATCGCCTGAAAGCGGCGGAAGATGCGCGTCTGCTCGCCGTGTGCCCACGCTACGTCGGCGAGCGACATGGCCGCGCCCATCTCGTAGTTCGTGCGCACATTAGGCCCGAGCGAATTCGGATCTTTGTCGTAGGCCGCCTGGAAGCGCTGGACGTAGCTCTCTGCCCGCGTGATATCGAAACACCGATCTGCTTCCCCGAAATCGAAGGAGACTCCATCGCAGGCGCGAAACAGATGGGCCATTGCGGCGACGCGATCGCGAAACACGGCACGGATTTCCTTGGATACCGGCGCATGGCCAAAATCCTGCGTCCAGGCCACGCGCAATCGGCCGAGATCGATCGGTCTGGCGCCGGCAATCAGATCCGGATCGAGCGCGAAGGCCAAGGGCTCGCGATCGTCCATGCTGATCTGGGCCGCAAACAGGAGCCGCGTGTCGGCGACGCTACGCCCCATCGGGCCTAGCACCGACAGCGGCGACCAGCCCAAGGGCCGCCGGTCGCCCGGCACCACACCGGGGGAGGGGCGCAAGCCGACGATGCCGCAATATGCGGCGGGGATGCGCAGTGACCCGCCGGTATCGGAGCCGGTGCAAACGGGCAGCATATCGCAGGCGAGCGCCGCGGCAGAACCGCCGGAGGAGCCACCCGCATTGAGGTGCGGATTAAAAGGATTTCCGGTAGCTCCCCAGACCACGTTCCGCGTATTGGCGCCCGCGCCGAATTCAGGCGTATTGGTCTTGCCCACAATAACGGCGCCGGCCTTGCGCACGAGCGCCACCATCGCGGCATCTTCTTTCGGTACAAAACCGCGGTAAATCTGCGATCCATAGGTTGTCAGCAGACCTGCCGTCTCGTGCAGATCCTTGATTCCCGTCGGCAATCCGTGCAGGCGGCCCAGATGCGCGCCTTCGAGCGCCTTCTTCTCCGCCTCTTTTGCATTCTTGCGCGCTTGCGCCAAATCCGTGGCGGCCATCGCGTTCACGGCCGGATCGATCGCCTCGATGCGCGCGATGCACGCCTCGAGCAGTTCAACTGGCGAGATTTCCTTTGCGCCGATCCGGCGGCGCATCTCGACAGCCGAGAAGGATAACAGCTCGTTCTGTGTCGAAGTCATTTCAGGTCTTTCACGGCGTGCGAGCGGTTCACGAGGCAGTCTGGCAGCAGCAAAGTCGGGAACACAAGAATTCGTAAACCACTTGGGCGGAATGCCTCAGTCTGGACCCGCCGGCCACGAATTTTGCACGGACTTGTCCGCAAATCATCTCAGGGGGTCGCTCAGATTCGGGCAAAGCGCGTGCCTCGGGGGTTCATCGGGTGCGCGACAGGCAAGATGCGCAGGCATGCACGCTCCACTCATGCAGACTGACAGCCCTGCTGGTCGCGGCTTCCGCGACGGCCGATTGCCGGGCGCCTCCGTGAGAATGCGGTGCGAGGCTTGCGAGAAGAACTGGAGGGGACATGCGCTGTATCACGACGGCGTTCGTTTTGCTCATGTTGTTTGTTGCGCCGAGCTCGGCCGGACTGCCGAGCGGAGCCGAATTTTCTTCGCTTGAGAGCATAAGCAGGTGGATTGGAACCTACCGGGCGAAGCCTAATCCCGGACGGGTGCCCGCCGCCGTGCAGGCAATGAGCCAGTTCGGGGTGTTCAAGGAGCCGGAAGGCGCTGGCGTTTATGTCGGCTTCATAGCCGGCGTGCTTGGGGCCAATCCCGACAGGGCGGAAGAGCTGATTGGCAAGATGCTCCCCATGGCCACAGCGGATGAATGGGTGATCGTGCGCGCCATTGCCTATTCCGGGCACCATGATTGGCAGCGCTGGCTGCGCAAATTCGGCGACAGACTGCCCTCTCGCAAGGTCATGATCGACAAATATCTGGCCGGGAAGCTGCCGACGCTCGACGAGATCGCGCTGGAGAAAAGAAAGCCGACGCTATGGGATTACGCGCGCGGTTATTTTGTCACTGATGCGAAGGCCAGTGCCGCGCATGAAACGACGTTCGACCGCAGCCCGGAGCTGCTCGATACGCTGTGGGGTTATTATTTCGGAACCGGCTCCGCAAAGCCCATCGAGCGCATGATCACGTTTCTGCCGTGGTCCGTGGAACGCGACAGCGTGGACAAGCTCACCATTGGCAACATGACGAAATATACCCTTGCGAGCAACGCGGCGCGCGATGCCGAGCTGCTCGCAATTCTCAAGGGCGAAAGCAAAACCGTTCCGAAGAAGACCGCTTCCGTGCTGAACGAGGTGATCGAGGCGGCTGAGACAATGGAAACCACCCGGTTGCGCAAGGATGCGCTCGCCGCGATCGATGAGCTCAAACGCAAAGGCCCGGCCTCCAAGCGCGACATCTCGACCTGGGGACAGGTCGGGCAGGGCGCCTTCGCATTGGGCTGCATTGTTGCGGCGACCACCGGGCATGTCGAGCTTGGGCTGCCCTGCATTATCGGCGGTGCTGCGTCGTCGGCCGCATTGAATTTCTGGAACACGCAGTGA
>JBEVJT010000144.1:0-12941 GCA_040510075.1 Xanthobacteraceae bacterium
CCTTGCCGCCGGCGCCCTGCATCTGGCGCGAAAGAAAAATCCACACGCCAATAAGCGCGATGAATGGAAGCCAGGATACCAGCAGCGACACGAACCAAGGCACGTCATTTTGCTGCGGCCGCGCCGTAATGGATACGCCTTTTCCATAGAGCCGCTGAATCAGCGATGGATCGTTGGGCGCATAGGTCTGAAAGCTGCGCCCATCCGTAAAGGTGCCGTGGATCTCGGGCCCCTGGATCAGCACATCGCGTACCCGCCCTTGATCGACTTCGTTGAGAAGCTGAGAGAACGAGATGTCCTGCGCGGTAGTGCGCTGACCGGGATTCTGAAACAAAGTGAAAAGTGCGAGCAATAACAGGACGATGATCACCCACAGAGCGAAGTTGCGCAGGTTTGCGTTCATCCCGTGTCCTTCATGGGGTGGCGAACCAGCCCCTTAATGCCTGCAGGATAAGGCCGATTCACGTCCGTCCCACACCCCAATCTAGGCGCGGGTCCAGCATCTGCCAAGGGAATGCCTCGGAAAACGTGCTTTTTTCCTTAGTTTGGCAGCGTTTGCAGGTTCGCAGTGCGTCTTTCTGCAGCCGCGGTTAAGGCGGAGCTACATTCCTCAGTTGCCGGCGCGGCGGGGCCCGCTCGATCGTCAGTTTTGAGGAATGCAGGGTGACCAGAGCGCCTGCCAAGGTCCGGCGCAACGAGCCGTCCTCTGCACTTTCGATTGCAGCATGCAGCGCCTCGAGTTGCCCGAGGCGCAGCGCGCCTTCGGATCCGCGGTGGGCGATTGTGCGGCCGAGCAATCGAATGCCGATCTCTGCGGGTAGTTGGAGAAAGCGTGTTGCGTTGAGAACGATTGGCGCATCTCGCCGGTTCTGAACGCCGAACTCCTCCACAGTCCGATCCACCGCGGCTTCCAATGCTGCATCTGCACGCATGAGGCGGCGCCCAAGCAGCGCAATTCTTTCCACATCGAGCCCCTCGCGCGCGAGCGTCGGGATCAGTTCGCGCCAACGCGTGCGGGCAAAGCGCACGTCTCGATTAGATACGTCTTCGGCAAATGGAATTCTAGCATGGGCGAGGGTCACTATCAGCCGTGCTTTTCGTACTGCGAGGAGCGGACGCGCTATTGATAACCGCTGCTCAGTATCGCCGCCGCCTTCCGCGCATGGCAGCGGCGCGATTTTACGCATTCCGCAAAGCCCGGTAATCCCGCTCCCGCGCGCCATGCGAAAGAGCACGGTTTCGGCCTGGTCATCGAGTGTGTGCGCAGTCACCACGCAGTCGGCGCTAATGCTGCGTGCTGCCTCCGCAAGAAGGCCATAGCGCATTGCGCGTGCCGCCTCTTGCAAGGATGTCCGCGGCTTCGTGCCGCTCCAGTGCCCGGTTCGGTGCGCCACGCCGAGCGAGCGCGCAAGCCGCGCCACGTTCCGTGCCTCATACGCCGATTCGGATCGCAAGCCGTGATCGATAGTGACGGCAAGGAGCGCGGGTGCCCTTTTCAGAGAACGTCGCCATCGCGCCGCGAGATATAGGAGTGCCGTTGAGTCCGGACCGCCTGAAACTGCGAGCACCAGGGCGCGTTTTTGCGCAAGTGGACGGAACAGGACCTTCGCCTCGGCTGCGGAAACGGGCCGCGCGGCCTCAGCAGTGGACACGCTTCTGTTCTCGATCCACTCCCTGCTTTACCGCCGCCGAGGCGCGGGGAAACTTGCGCGCGACTTCTCCCAAGGATGCGCACGCCGCCTCCTTTTCGCCCAATGCGGCAAGGGATTGCCCGAGCCGCAGCAACGCGTCTGGCGCCTTCGGATTGCTGTCGAACTTTGTCGAGACGTTCAAAAATTGTTCGGCTGCGTCACGGAAACGCTGGCGCTGATAGAGGCTCTCGCCAAGCCAGAATGTTGCATCGCCCGTGAACCGATCGTTGGGGTATTTGCTCAGGAAACTGCGTAAGCTTTCCTCGGCAAGAGGGAAATCGCGCCGCAGAACGTAGCCATAGGCCAGATCGAATTCATCTTTTGCGGTCTGCGATGGCGGCAGAGTTCCAGGAATGACTGTAGTGCTGGCGCTACGTGCAAGCGGATCGGCCGGTACGCGCGCCGCGCCGCCGGGTTCGGCGGGGATCGCGCCCATGGCTCCGAGGCTATTGGGCGCTCCTGGTGCATTGGGGTATTGCGTCGGATCGAAGGCGTCGCCGCGCCGCGCGCCGGCAGTTCCCTGGGTGGCTTGCCCGGGCAGCGGCTGCGGCCGAATTTGGGCGCCCGGCCGCGGCGGGGCACCGCCGCTTTCCTGCAGCCGCTGCAGCTGGGCTTCGAGCTGCTGATTGCGGTATTGCAGTTGCTCGATCACGCCCGTGAGCTGGCGGATTTGAGATTCGAGCCGTTCCAGGCGAAGGACCACATCCGGGCTGCCGGGCTGAGCCGTTCGCTCGTTCGGCGCAACTTGCGCATTGCGCTCACCGGCTATGCGTTCGCTTCCCCCAAAAATGCGGTCGAAAAGGTTAAAGGACCCCTCGCCCTCCTGCGCTTGCGTCGGGAAAGCGATCCAGGTCGTGGCGATCACCGCGAAGGTGAACCCTGCTCGAACTGCCAAGCGATTCATTGACCTCATTGCTCGGTCGATCGGGTCGCCGAGTACCATACGAATAGCTGCGTCCAAATTGTGACTGCTCACGCCTGCGAGGGGGTCGGAACGGCCGGCTTGCGCGCCTTGCGCCGTTCCTCGAAGCGCTGCACCACCACAAAGAAAGAGGGAACGAACAGCACGGCGAGGAAGGTCGACGCGATCATGCCGCTGAATACGGTAATCCCGATGGACTTGCGCGCACTGGCACCCGCTCCGCTCGCAAGCACGAGCGGCAGGACGCCCAAGATGAATGCGAGCGAGGTCATCAGGATGGGGCGTAGCCGGGCGCGGGCCGCTTCGAGCGCCGCCTCGTGCAAGGGGCGGCCTCCATGGCGCAATTCACGCGCGAACTCGACAATCAGAATGGCGTTCTTCGCGGAGAGGGCCATCAGGAGGACGAGACCAATCTGGACATAAAGATTGTTACTCAACCCGCCCCTGATCAATGCCGCAAGCACCGCCACCGGGCCGATAAAAGAAAGGGGCACCGCAAGAATGACGCTTATGGGAGCGTACCAGCTCTCGTATTGCCCGGCCAATACGAGATAAACGAGAAGCAGTGCGAGGCCGAAGACGAGATACATCTGATTGCCCACGAGCTTCTCCTGGTAGGACATGGCGCTCCATTCGAAGCCGGTCCCCGGCGGAAGCGTGCGCGATGCAATCTCCTCCATCAATTTGAGCACTTCTCCGGAAGAGAAGCCTTCCGCCGGCAAGCCAATAATGGTCGACGACGGATAGAGATTGAACAGGCTGATCAGCGAAGGTCCCACCGTAGGCGTGATCTTGACCAAGGTTCCCAGTGGGATCATCTCGCCGTCCTTGTTGCGGACGTTGAGATTCTGGATGTCCTCGATCCTCAGCCGGGAGCCGGAATCCGCCTGCACGTAGATCTGGAACACGCGACCGAATTTATTGAACTGGTCGACGTAGCTCGAGCCCAAATATCCGGCGAGCACGGAAAACACCTGATCCAGCGAAACCTGCAAGGTCTGCGTTTTTGTCCGATCGACCTCGAGCGTGTACTGCGGCACGTTTGCCCGAAAGGACGACAGGACCAGCTGGAGGGCGGACTGAGTTTTGGCGTTGGCAACCATCTGTTCAGTGATGCTTTGCAGCTTTGACATGTCAAAGCTGCCGTCGCGCAGCTCGATCTGCATGGTGAACCCGGCATCATTGCCCACGCCTTGAATGGGTGGCGGCGGCATGACCAGGATCTCGGCCTCTTCGATCTTGCCGAGAGCGGCATTGAGGCCTTTGAACAGCGAGATCAGATCCTCCCCCCTTCCGCGTTCGCTCCAATCTTTCAGAACGATGTAGGCAACGCCCGAGCTTGCGAGAGCGGCGCTGTTGTCGAGGGGAGACACACCGGCGATGGTGATGACTTGCGCCACGCCGGGGGTGTTGCGCGTTTTATCAAATACTTTTTGCAACGCGCCTTGCGTGCGCTCAAGCGAAGCACCCTGCGGCAACTGCACGAGGGCGATCAGATAACCCTGGTCCTCGATGGGGAGAAATCCCGTGGGCAAGCGCGAGAAGCCAAGACCTGCACCGGCGAGCAGCACCAGTGCCAGGAGCGCCATTAGCGCACTGCGCTCGACCATGCGGGCGATCAATCGCGTATAGCCGCGTTCGAGCACCGCATAGCCGCGGTTGAATGCGCGGTAGAAAAAATTGCGCCGCTCCGGCGGGACTGCCGGCCGCAGCCACATCGCGCTCTGCGTCGGCTTCAGGGTTGCGGCGTTGATCGCGCTGATGAGCGCGGTCGCCGCAATCACCAGCGCGAACTGCGCATACATGCGGCCGGTGAGCCCCGGTAAAAACGCCGCGGGAAGGAACACCGACATCAGCACTAGGGTGATCCCGATGATGGGGCCCAACAGCACCCGCATGGCGCGGCTCGCGGCTTCGCGACTCGACATGCCTTGCTCGATGTTGTGTGCCGCGCCTTCCACCACCACGATCGCGTCGTCGACGACGATGCCGATGGCGAGCACGATCGCGAACAGCGTGGAAAAATTGACCGTAAAGCCGAGCGCGGCCATGGCCGCAAACGCGCCGATTATAGTGACGGGCACGGTGGTGGCGGGGACCAGGGTCGCCCGCCAGTCCTGTAGAAAAACCAGGATGACCACGAGTACCAAGAGCGCAGCCTCGTACAAGGTCTTGTACACCTCGTGAATCGACTGGTTGACGAACTTTGTGGTGTCGAACGGAACATCGGAGATCAACGCCTGCGGAAAATCGCGCGAGAGCACCGCAAGCGTGCGGCGCACCTCCGTCGCCACTGCAAGCGCATTCGCACCGGGCGCCTGGAAGATGGCCAGACCTGCAGCGGGCTTGCCGTTGAGCGTGAATACCTGGCTATAGGTCTGGGCGCCGAGTTCGACGCGCCCAACATCGCGCACCCGCGTACCTCGCCCGCGCGTCCGGTCTTGACGATCACATTCCCAAACTCGCTCGTATCGCTCAGCTTGCCGGCGACATTCACCGTATACTGGAAGGACTGTCCGGCTGGCGCCGGCGGCATGCCGATCTGGCCGGCCGTCACCTGCTCACTCTGCTGCTGCAAGGCCTGGATCACATCCTGCGGCACGAGCCCGCGCGCGTGCATTTTGTCAGGATCGAGCCAGACGCGCATCGAATACTGGCCCGCACCGAACACCAACACGTTCCCAACGCCCGGCAGCCGCGCGATCTCATCCTTCAGGTTGATGGTGGCGTAATTGGCGAGATAGAGGCTGTCGTAACGCGCATCAGGTGAAGTCAGAGTAACGATCTGAAGAATGGCAGGCGAATTCTTCTGCACCACGACCCCTTGTGCCTGCACCGCCTGCGGCAATGACGAGAGCGCGGTAGACACGCGATTCTGTACCAGGATCTGGGCAACGTTGACGTCGAAGCCAATTTTGAATGTCACGGTCAGGGAGTAGGTGCCGTCAGCCCCGCTGTACGACTGCATGTAGATCATGCCCTCGACGCCGTTCACCTGCTGCTCCATTGGCAGCGCCACGGACTCGATGACCGCGCGCGCGCTCGCACCGGGGTAGCGGGTGGTGACCTGCACGGTGGGCGGTACCACGTCGGGATATTGCGCGACCGGCAACGTGAACAGCGCGACGCCGCCAACCACCATGATCAGGATCGCCAGCACATTGGCCAGCACCGGACGCGCGATGAAGAAGTCGGCGATCATCCGGCGCTATTGGGCCGCGGCGATGGTTTGCAGCTTCGGATCGACCCTCTGGCCGGGGAGCGCGCGTATGATGCCGCCAATCACAACGCGATCGTTAGGCTGGAGCCCGCTCTCGATAACTCGCAAATCGCCTAGGCGTATTCCGACCTCGACTTTGCGCTGTTCGACCACATTGTCTTTGTTGACCAGCAGCAGATAGCGGCCGCCCTGATCGCTCCCTACGGCGGAGTCGGGAACGAGCAATGCATTGAGCTGTTCCTCGGGCGTGCGTACCCGAACGAATAAGCCCGGCAACAGCGTCCGGTTTGGATTGGCAAAAATGCCTCGCGCGGCCAGGGTGCCCGTGGCCTGGCTCACGGTGGGAGAGGCGTAGTCCAGCGTACCTTTGTGCGGAAAGCCTTCCTCGTCCTGCAGACCGATCTCGACCGGTATCTGCTTGAGGTCCTTCGGGGTGAGGCCAAGCCGCCGCATGCTTGCCTTTATCCGCAGCACGTCCTGCTCGCCGATGTTGAAGTTCACGTAGATCGGATCGGTCGCCACAATAGTCGCGAGCTGGGTTGGGCCATTGACGCCAACCAGTTCTCCGATGGAGACCTGCCGCGCGGTCACAATACCGTCGAATGGAGCTTTGACCTGGGTGTAACCGAGATTGATGCGGGCCTGCGCCGTATCCACCTGGGCCTGCTTGAGCTTGGCGCGCGCCGCGTCGCGGTTTCCGAGCGCATTGTCGAGGGCGGCTTTCGAAGCCACTTGCCGGCTCGCCAGCTCGACCTGCCGTTCGTATTCCGCTTGCGTCTGCGTAAGCGTCGCCTGCGCGCCGGCTTCGGCCGCCTCTGCTTGGTCGAGCTTGAGCTGGTAAGGCTCGGGCTCGATCACGAACAGCGTAGCGCCGTGCTTTACCTCGTCGCCGTCGTGATACTCGATCTTCTGCAGAAAACCCTGCACGCGTGCGACGAGATTGACGGTATTGACCGCCGCCGTGTTACCGGTCGCGTCAAGATAGCGCGTGACCTCTTGTTGCAGGGGCTGCGCGACGCTGACCTGCGGGGGCGGTGGCGCGACGTAGTGATTATCCTGTCCGCACCCCGCCAACATGCACGCGCTGCCGCAGAACACGGACAAAATGGAGTATCGCCAGCCTGTCCGCTCGTCCTTGCAAAAGCGAGGACCCAGCACTTTCGTTTGAGGCTCCAGATTCTAGCTTGCGCGGGAATGAGCGGAATTCATTGGCAAGCGCGGTCCACGGAACGGGAGACTAGGATCGGGTGTTCGGGGCGAGTTGGCAAGTAGCGCCCTAAACACAACCGGCGCCCGAAGGCGCCGGCTGTTCCCCCTTGCCCCCGTATAGTCCCCCTCAGGAACTCGTATTGAGCACGGTCACTGCGCGACGATTCTGCGACCAACAGGAAATGTCGTTGCAAACTGCAACCGGGCGCTCCTTGCCGTAGGAGATCGTGCGCATGCGCTGAGCATTCACACCGCGCGAGGCCAGATAATCGCGCACCGTCTGGGCGCGGCGGGCACCAAGCGCGATGTTGTATTCGCGCGTGCCACGCTCGTCCGCGTGACCTTCTATGGTGAAAGTGTATTGCGAATAGTGCTGCAGCCATTGCGCCTGCTTCTCGAGTGTTGCAACCGATTGCGCAGTGAGCTCGGTCGAATCGGATTCGAAGAAGACGCGATCGCCGACATTGACGACAAAATCCTGCTGGCTTCCCGGCGGGGCAGTCCCCGCGCGCGCCGGATCGGTGGGCGTATTGGCGCAGCCTGCGGCGGCGAGCAGCAGAAGCGTGATCGCGGCAAACTTCGCGCCGCGCAATGTACGCATGCCAACTTTGGTCATTTCCGGCGCCTCCACTTATCCCCCTCGTTACCGGACATGCCTCAGGTCTATCAGGTGCTTGGTTAAGCCAAAGTTCTTGGCAACCTTGATGGAATGTTGCTCCGTAGCGACAAAAGCAGGAAGAAAGAGAAACCCCTTGGGATGGTTAATGACGCATGAATGCGGCGTCTTGTAGGCTCCCGACTCGCCGCACTCGCAATAATCGATCTTACGCCAGCAAAGGCGACCACGACGGATCGGAAGCGTAGCTCGGTGTGCGCACCTGCTGCTCGTTCCGGCCGGTCACGTCCACCGTAAAGAGCGAGGGGCCCGCGTTGCCGCCCGGATCGCGGAAAAACATGATCACGCGGCCATTCGGAGCCCATGTGGGCCCTTCGTTGTGGTAACCCTCGGTGAGGATGCGCTCGCCCGAGCCGTCTGCACGCATGATGCCGATTGCGAACTTTCCTTCCGCCTGTTTCGTGAAAGCGATGTAATCGCCGCGCGGGGACCATACTGGCGTGGAATAGGCGCCCTCGCCAAAGCTGATGCGTCGCGCCTGCCCTCCATTTGCTGCCATCAGATAGATCTGCTGTTTGCCGCCGCGGTCGGATTCAAAGCAGATCTGCGTGCCGTCAGGAGAATACGAAGGGGCCGTGTCAATAACCTGCGTGTCGGTCAGTCGGGTCGTCGCCTTGGAACGCAAATCCATCACGAACAGATTGGAATTGCCGCCCCGCTGCAGGCTGAAAATGACGCGCTGGCTGTCAGGCGAAAATCGCGGACTGAAACTCATCCCGGGAAAATTGCTGACGATCTCGCGTTGCATTGTCTCAATGTTCATCAGATAAACCTTGGGATCGCCCTGGCCGTACGACATGTAGGTGATGGTGTCGGCGCTCGATGAGAAGCGCGGTGTGAGCACGAGATCATCTCCGCGCGTGAGATAACGCACATTGGCGCCATCCTGGTCCATCAGCGCAAGCCGTTTGATGCGACGCTCCTTCGGGCCCGACTCGTCGACGAAAACGATACGGCTGTCGAAATAGCCCTTCTCGCCGGTCATTTTTTCATAGATCGCATCGGAAATGATATGGGCGATGCGCCGCCAGTTTTCCGCTGTGGTGGTGTACTGCTGTCCGTGCAGCTGGGCGCCGGCGAACACATCCCACAGCCGAAACTCGGCTTTGAGCCGCGTGTCCATTTGCGTAATGCGGCCGGTGACCAGCGCCTGCGCATTGATCTGACGCCAATCCGGGAAACGCGGCAGCGCGTCGGGATTCGTGATCTTCTCAAGAAACGCGGAATGATCGATGGGCGCAAAAAGACCGGAGCGTTGAAGGTTCGAGGAAATGATCTGCGCAATGTTCCGCCCCGTTCCCTCCTGGGTCGCGACCGAGACGAAATCGGGGATCGCGATCGGCACGGGCTGCACGTTCCCTTGAGTGACGTCGAGCTTGAGCACGGCGCCGGCACGACGGCTTGTGAGGCCCACAACGCAGCCGAGCGCGGCAGCGCTCCCCATCATCATCACACTGCGCCGGTTGAGAGCGCCTGTCATTGGACGAAATACAGTCATCGGGGTTCTTTTTACCTGTTTGCTCTTGTTGCTTCTGTTGCTGTTAGCCGCGCATCATATCGCGCGGATCGAAGGTGATCTCGATGTCCTTCCATTGCTCGTAGTGTTCGGGCCGCAGCATCGTGTAGGGCTGGCCGCGATAGAGGGCGCGAACCGCGGCGTCCCGCGCGGCATGGAAAAGTGGCGAGCTGCCACTGTTGAGAACTTGCGGTTGTGCGGCGAGGGTGCCGTCAGCCTTGAGCCGAACACGTACCAGCACCACGAGCTCTTGTGGATCCTTTGCGCCCGCAGGCAGGCTCCACAATTGCGCCAGGCGAGCGCGTAGCGCATCGAGCTCGCTCATAGACAGTTGGCTCGCTCTTCCCGTGACTGTGCCAAGCGCGGGTGAGGAATTCAGCGTCTCGCCGGCCGCTGCGACGCGGGTCGCATCACGCTTGTCGAGGAGCGCCTCCACCTGCCTGGGATCGAATTTGGGCGCCGGTTTCTTTGGAGCAGGCTTCGGCTCTGCCTTTGCCTCGGCTTTCTTCGGGTCGGGCTTGCTTTCCTCTTTCGCAAGCTTTTCCGCAATTGGGTCAGGCTTAGCTTCGGCTGATTTCTTTTCCGGCTTTGCCTCCTTGATTTCCGGTTTGACTTCGGGCGCATCGGTACCCGCGCTTTCACGCGCCGCCTTCACCTCCTTCTTTTCAACGACCTTGGCGGTTGCGTCCTCCACCGGTTTAGGTTCGGCAATTTTCTCGACGAGCGGCCTCGGCGTCTCCGCCTGGGGGGCGGTCTTGCTGCCGGCCGTGATCTGCGTGAGCTCGCTTGTCGTGATGAGACCCACGGGCAAGGCCTGCGTCAGCGCAGGCATTGGCAACGGCCGCGACGTGAGCGACCACACGCTCCACAGCAACACCGCGGCGTGCGCGATCGCTGAAATGACGTAGGACTTGCGCATGCTGCCCACGGCCTCGCTCAGGCCCCCTGCTCGACTTCCGTGAGCAGCAGCACGTTACGAAACCCCGCTTCATTGAGGCGCCCCAGAACACGCGCGGCGATGCCGTATTTGACGTCCTTGTCTCCCCTGAAAACGATTGCCTCGTTCGCGCCCGCACCAGTTTCGGTGATCGCGGTGAGTTTCTTGACCAGATCTTCGATCTTGATCTCGGAGTTCTGCAAATAGATCTGGCCCTGCGAATTCACCGAGATGATCAGCGGTTCCTTGTTGACGTCGGTGCTCTTGGCGCGGCTTTGTGCAAGATTGATGGGCACACCCACCGTAAGCAGCGGCGCCGACACCATGAAGATGATCAAGAGCACGAGCATGACGTCGACCATTGGGGTGACGTTGATCTCGGACATAACCGGCCGGCGCTGATGCCTGGCCCGACTCTTAACCGCAATGGTCGCCGTGCTTGCCGCCATCTCCGTTACCCGCGCTCGTCGATTTGCCGCGAAAGGATTGCGGCGAACTCGTCGGCGAAGCCTTCCAGCCGCTGGGCTTGCTTGTTCACGTCCGCCGTGAACTTGTTATAAAAAATGGTCGCCGGTATGGCGGCGATGAGCCCGATTGCGGTCGCAAACAGGGCCTCGGCAATGCCCGGAGCGACCACGGCGAGCGAGGTGGACTGCTGGCCCGCAATGGCGCGAAAACTGGTCATGATTCCCCAGACGGTGCCGAACAAGCCGACAAACGGACCTGCGGAACCCACCGTAGCCAGAACCAGAAGCCGACGCTCCAGCCGCGCGATCTCACGCTGGATCGTCACATCCATCACTTTCTCGATGCGCATCTGCAGCCCGGCGAAGGAGCGCGGGTGCCCGTCCAGACTGCGCTTCCATTCCCGCATCGCGGCGACAAACAAGGCCGCCATGGAATGGCTCGGCCGAGATACGAGCGAGCGGTAAAGATCCTCAAGCGATTGCCCCGACCAGAAAGCCTGCTCGAAAGCGTCCATCGCTTTCCGCGTACGCGTGTAGAGCACTAGCTTGTCGATGACGATCGCCCACACCGCAATTGAAGCGAGCAGGAGGCCTATCATCACGATCTTGACGACGAGATCTGCATTTAGAAACAGATCCCAGATCGAGAGCGACGGCGCGGACGGCATTCGATCTCCTTCCGGCGTCCGGTGGCAGGTTCCGCCATCGGTTCGCATCGCAAGCAAATCGGAACTGCGAAGCTGCGGGCGCTACCGCCGACGATCCGAAAGTGCACGAAACTCGAGCCGGCGCCCCACCGGTCGAGGCTACGGATTCGACGGCAAAGGTGTCCAAACTAGGGCGCAAAAATCCCTCCCCCGCTTCGCGGAGGAGGGATCAAATAGATGTGCGGGTCTTCTAAAGATCAGCTGAGGAGCGGCCGCGGCGTTCCGCCATGAATTGATCGAACTCGGCCTTGTCCTTGGCCATTCGTAAGCGCACCAGGAAATCCTGGAATTCCCGCTGCTCTTCCTCAAGCCGGCGCAAGGTCTCGGCGCGATAGTCGTCGAAAGCCTTGTTCCCGCTCGACCGTGATGGATGCCACCACGTGCCGCGCATCTGATCCACGCATCCTTGCCAGCGGGAAAGTCCGTGATTGCTGAATACGTTCATGCGCCCGCTCCCAATCATGAAGGCGAGGGTCGCAAGCCCGATCGGCCACCACACCATGAAACCGACAATCATCAGCGCGATCCAGGCTGGTCGTCCCAGATCATCAATTTTTGCAAGCATGGGCATTTTGGGTCTCGCCGTGAATGTTAAACACATTTACATTTCTAATATCGCCATGAGGCGGTGTCAAGGACCCGACCGCCTTTCGGCCGGAACGGGGACGCCGAGGCCTCGCAGGTAGATCAACACGGCCGCCTCGAGCAGGTCCTCGGCAGACATAGGGAGCGGCCGCCGTGCTGCATCCCCCCTGCCGAAAAGAGAAGCGATCCCGTGCGAAAGCGACCAGATGTGCAGTGCCATCATGAGCACAGGCGGCCGGCTCGGTGCGGGCATGGTTGCGACGATCTGCTCAGTCGCCTGCCGCAGGACGGCAAATGCCCGTTCGCCCGCGTCTTTCAGCTCGAGCTGCGAGTCGAGCGGGATACCCGCCTCGAACATGGCGGAATAGTACGCCGGTTCTCGTCTTGCGAACTGAAGATAAGCTCTGCCGAGCCGGTCGAAGGCCGTGAATGGCTCCGGCCGGCCACCATTCCACGCGGCTGAAAGAGTCTTCTCGAACTCATGAAACCCGCGCCGCGCCACGTCGGCCACCAATTCGTCGCGATCGCGGAAATGCCGGTATGGGGCGGCCGGGCTCACGCCCGCCCAGCGCGCCGCCTCCGCAAAGGTGAACCCACCGGGGCCTTTCTGCGCGATCAATACGAGCGCAGCCCGGATCAATGCCTCCTTGAGGTTGCCGTGGTGGTAGCCGCGCGAGCCCGTGGGCCCGGCCTGTCTGCGCCAACTCATGTAAATGGTCTTTACATCAGTCGTGCGGCTGCGTCGACCTCAATGTCTCAAGCGGATTCCTGGTCCGCACGCATGGCCTCGCGCAACGGCTTCGGAATCGGCTTCGCGCGGCCATCGCACACAAAGGCGACGCGCACGTGCGCTTCGATGAGAATCTCCTCAGCGCGCGAAATCCGCTGGTGCAGCGTAATGGAAGCGCCTTTCACTTCCTCGGGCGCGGTCTCGATCTCGAGCACGTCGTCCATTCGCGCAGATTTGAGAAATTCGATCTGCATCGAGCGAACAACGAAAGCGAAGCCGGG
>JBEVJT010000145.1:0-2651 GCA_040510075.1 Xanthobacteraceae bacterium
GCTAGGGTGCGGTGGGTTAAGAAAACGCCACCTGACTAAAATAACTTCGGCAATGGTTACCGGGCTCGCTCGAGCCATAATGCGAGGCTCACCTGTGCCGGTATTGTCCGCGGCGAGCGGCATGAGCAACCCGATGAGGCGGCGTGGCGGCTCGCGCACAGCAGGGCGGGCGGATACAAGCGTGATGAACTCGAGGCGCCTATAGTGGGTAGGGTTGTGGGTAAGTGGCGCTAGATTTTCTAACCATCTGGTATAACAAGTTAATTCAATCAAAATGGCGGACACTCCCTCCGCCACGAATTAAGTATCTGATATATATGATGTTTTATGCTTTTGCGCTCTGCGAATTCTTACGCTAGTTCCGGGACTTTGCGCAAGTCTAGCAACGACAGTTTTCACGCAGAGACGAATTCGCGCGACATTTGCCGCGATCGCCGCGCGCAAGTCTCGTTTGCGCAATTTGGTGGTACGGGTGTCTCCTGCTCAGATTGAGAATTTCCGGTGAGCGAGCGAGACACTAAACGAGAGACTGAGGGATTCTTTGAGCGCCGATCAGGCAATCCGGCTGCGGCAAGACCACGGAGTGCCTTCAATCCGCAAGTTTTGCGTCGCATGGGGCCGGCGTCACAGGGACGTCGGCGTGCCGAACCGCTTGGACTGTGGAATGCCTGGAGCCGTAACCGGCGTCTCAATTGACGTAGCGCCGACGCCACCTAGTGTTCCCTTATGCGTTGGCACGCTGATTCGCAAAGCGGGCATGAACCGCTCCCGTCGAAAACACGAAAGAGTCGCGGGCAGCGGATGGCTCGCGCGGTGCTCGATCGCCCGCCGCCCTTGCTAGGCTGGCGGACCACCGACGAGGACGAGATCGCGCTGCGCCGCTGGCGTGGCCGCACCGAGATCGCCGCCATTGAGGCGCTGGAACCCAATCAACCATTTTTCGGCACGTTCCGTGTGCAGTCGGGGAGCGGCGCCTTCTACGAGGTTGAAATCCGCGACCTCGATGGCTTCGGCAATTCCTGCGGCTGCATCGATCATCGGGCGAATGGCCTCGGGACGTGTAAGCATATCGAGGGCGTGCTGGCGGCTTTGCGCCAGCGCAACGCTAGGGCGTTCCGCGAGGCCGCTACCCGAGGTACTCCGCGTATCGAGGTCTTCCTGGATCGCCGCGGCGCCGCGGCGCCGGCATTGATATGGCCCGCGGGCGACCGCCGCCGTGCAAACGCGGCAAGCCGATGGGTTGCTGCGTTCATTGAACCGGATGGGACCCTTGGTTGCGATCCGAGCAAGATCGAGTCGCTTGTTTCCGCGTGGCGCGTTGCGCCTGCCGACATCCGGCGGCGGATTCGGATGTCGCGCCATTTCACGCCGTGGCTCGATCGGCTACGCCGGGAGCACTCACGCGAAGATGCGCGTGCGGCGTTCCTCGCCGAGGTCAAAGACGGCACTGCGAGTTTCGATCTGTTGCGCCACCCGCTGCTGCCCTATCAGCGCGACGGCATGCTGCACCTCGCATTCGGAGAGCGGGCCTTGCTGGCCGACGAGATGGGCCTCGGCAAGACCGTCCAGGCGATTGCTGCCTGCGAGCTGTTAGCCCGCCGCAAGGGCATCGAGCGCGTGTTGGTTGTGTGCCCGGCCTCGCTCAAAGCGGAGTGGGAGGAACAGATCGCGCGTTTCACCGACCGCTCGGCGCGTTCCGTGTTCGGGTCCCGGCCGGCGCGCCTTGCCGCCTACCGCGAGCCCTCATTCTTCACCATCGTGAACTACGAACAGGTGCTCAGCGACGCGCCCGACCTCAATGAGATATTGCATCCTGACGTGGTCGTGCTCGACGAGGCGCAGCGCATCAAAAACTGGCAGATCAAGACTGCACGACGGGTGAAGTCGCTGCGCGCGCCCTTTGCCTTCGTGCTGACCGGCACGCCAGTCGAGAACCGGATCGACGAGCTCTATTCGATCGTCCAGTACCTCGACCCGGAGCTGGTCGGTCCACTGTTCCGTTTCAACCGCGACTTCTACGAACTCGACGAGCGGGGCCGGCCGGTCGACTACAAGAACCTCGCCGAATTGCGCCACCGGTTGCAGCCGGTGATGCTCCGCCGTCGCAAATTCGACGTCGAGGCCGAACTCCCGGGCCGCACGGTGAAGACTTATTTCGTGCCTATGGCCGAAGAGCAGGCGCTGCGCTACGCGGACTACGGCAAGCAGGCCGCCAGTCTCCTCGCACAGGCCAAGCGGCGCCCACTGACGCCGAAGGAATTCGAGCGACTGCAAATGCTGCTCGCCTGCATGCGCATGATCTGCGACACGCCGGCGATCCTCGATCCGACCTGCCGGGTGAGCCCCAAGCTCGAAGAGCTGGAAGGCATCCTGAGCGACCTGCTCGAAGAGCCGGAGCGCAAGATCATCGTGTTCTCCGAGTGGGAGCGCATGCTGGAAATGGTGCGCGAACTGGCGGCAGAGTTGGGTGTGGAGGTGGCCTGGCACACCGGCTCGGTGCCGCAGCAACGCCGCCGCGCCGAAATCGTGCGCTTCAAGCAGGATCCGGCCTGCCGGCTGTTCCTCTCCACTGATAGCGGCAGCGTCGGGCTCAATCTGCAGGCCGCGAGCGCAGTTGTGAACGTCGACCTACCGTGGAACCCGGCGAAGCT
>JBEVJT010000146.1:0-11358 GCA_040510075.1 Xanthobacteraceae bacterium
CAACCCGTTCCAGCCGGTTTTCGGCGCCTGACTGGCCAGGCGCTCCAAAAAATCGACAAGCATCGGATGGCCCCAATTGCGGTTGCGCGAGAGCCGCATCACTTGCCACGTCTTGCCGTTGATCGGCAGCGCAGCCGCGCCTGCAAGGCATCCCTTGGCATAAAAGCCGATGCTGCGTGCCTCGATCGGCGCAGGTGTTTTCCCCCTGCCGAACACCTCTTTGGCGAGGATCTTCGGATTTTCCGGATGGCTTACCGGCGGAAGCGGGGCGGGATTTAGCGTGCCGAGGTCCTGCGCAAAGCCCGTATTGCTCAAAAGCAAGGCGACCGCGCAAACAACGGCGACCCCACCCGGACGAGGGAGATTCAGCATTTACGGCCCGCACTCACCATCGCGGCTTCACGCTCAACCCTATCATTGCGGCATCAAGGCGGCACCCTCTGACCGCGACGAGCTGGTCCGATATGACTCAGCAAGCCTGATTTCCTCCGCTGGTCTTCTCTTCGTCATGTCGACCTATCGCCTCGACAAGTTTTTGCGCCTGTCGAACCCGTAGTCCGGATTGAGCGCCAGCAAAATCCGGGAGTGCTTTCCCGGATCTCGCTTCGCTCGATCCGGGCTACAAACATTCGCGCGGGTGGCGCCGGCGCTGAAGAGTCAGTGCACGATCTGCTTGCTGCGCGGAGCACGCTCGGTCGGCTCGCGCGGGACGTCTGCCTGCAGAAGCGCGCGCGCAGCTTCGGCGCTCATCGGCTCGCCGAAATGATAGCCCTGCGCATACTCGCAACCGAGCTGATAGAGCTCCACTGCATCCGAATCCGTCTCCGCCCCCTCGGCAACGACTTCCATGCCGAGGTCGTGCGCCAGCGCGATGATGGACCGCAGGATCACCGGACGCGTGCCCTTGCCGTTGGCGCGGACGAACGACTGGTCTATCTTTATGGTATCGAACGGAAACCGCTGCAGATATGCGAGCGATGAATGCCCCGTGCCGAAATCGTCGAGCGCAAGACCGGCGCCGAGTTCGCGGATGCGCTGCAGCATCTGGGCCGCATGTTCGGGGTTCTCCATCACCAGCGATTCCGTCAGCTCCAGCTTGAAGGTGCCGCGCGCGAGCGACGCGCGTGAAATTACAGTGCGCAGGTCGTGAATGAGATCCTGGCGCAGCAATTGGCGTGAGGAGATATTGACGCTCGCGAAAATGGGATCGCGCCTGCGCAGCGTATTCTGCCAGGTGCTCAGCTGGCGCGCCGTGCGCTCAAGCACGAACATGCCGAGATCCACAATGAGCCCGATCTCCTCCGCGATGGCGATGAACTCGGACGGCGAAGTGCGCCCCATTTTGGGATGGTCCCACCGCGCCAATGCTTCAAAGCCCGCCACTGACCGGTCTTCCAGCCGTATGATGGGCTGGTAGAGAATCGTGATCTCGTCCCGCTCCAGCGCCCGACGCAATTCCGATTCCAGCGCGAGGCGATCGGTCTTGCGCGCGCGCATGGATGGCTTGAACAGTTCGATGCGGTCCCCGCCAATGCGCTTTGCATGATACATCGCAAGCTCAGCGTCCTTGAGCACCTCTTCGTTGCGATGCTGTTGCCCGTCCGGGAGCGCCAAACCGATCGATGCGGTGAGGAAGATCTCGCGATCATTGAAGGTAATCGGCGCGCGCAGGCCTTTGCGCAAGGTATCGGCGAAGCTGATGATGCGCTCGGACTCCCGCTCGGAAAGGAGAATTAATCCGAACTGATCTCCGGAAAGTCGTGCCAGCGTGTCCTGCGGTTTAAGGAGGCGCCCGAGCCGACGCGCAAGCGTGAGCAGGATCGAGTCCCCTACTGCCAGCCCAACCGAGTCATTGACCTGCTTGAAACGGTCGAGGTCGACCACGATGACGGTCGGCCGTAGGCCCGGATCGGCCTTGGCGAAGGCGAGCACGCTTTCCAGCCGATCGAGAAAGAGCTCCCGGTTCGGCAGTCCAGTGAGATTGTCGTGCACTGCATCGTGGAGGAGCCGCTCCTCGGCATTCTTGAACTCCGTCACGTCGGTAAGGGTGCCGACGAGTCGAACCACCTCCCCATCGGATCCCACGACCGGGCGAGCCTTGATCGCAAACCAGAGATAATGGCCATCCACCGTGCGCAGGCGAAAGTCCTGGCTGATGCGGCCGCGTCGCTGCTCCAGCGCGCTGTCGAGCACCGCGCGGAAGCGATCGCGGTCGAGCGGGTGCAGCACGTCGAGCCATCGCGCGGCGGGGCCATCGAGCATGCCGCGCTTGAGCCCGAGCAGCGCCTCCGTCTCCGGACTTGTATAAACGCGATCGGCCGAGACATCCCAGTCCCAGATCATGTCGCCGGCGCCGGTGAGCGCGAGCGCACGCCGTTCCACATCGGAGACGATGCCGCTCGTAATCCCGCCGGCGAAAGCGTGCTGCATGACCGTGAACCCGATCAGCATCACGATCAGCACCAGTCCGCCGAGCAGCGCCGGCCCCACGATGTCGTTGGTCATGACGCCGGTAACCGCCAGCGTCGCTGCCATGACCCAGATCACGAACAGCACCCAGGTGGGGATCAATAGAACGGCGCGATCAAAGCCATGGATGGCGAGGTAAATGACCAGCGTGAGGCCGAGGACCGCGACGCTGAAGAGCGAGATACGCGCGACGCCGGAAGCGATTGGCGGCTCGTACCAGGCGAGCGCGACGAGCGCCGCGAGGAAGGCGAGCCAGGCTATCGTGATATGCGCATAGCGCACGTGCCACCGATTGAGATTGAGATAGGCGAACAGAAACACTACCAACGTGGCGGCGAGGATGGCTTCCCCGGAGGCGCGCCAGATCTGCTCGGCATCCGCCGAAAGCGCGAACACCTTCCCCCAAAAACCGAAATCTATTCCGATATAGACCAGCACCGCCCAACCCAGCGCTGCGGCAGCGGGAAACATGACGCTTCCCTTCACCACGAACAGGATTGTCAGAAACAGCGCCAGCAAGCCCGCGATGCCGATGACGATGCCGTGATAGAGAGTGAGGCTGTTGACCTTGTCCTTGTAGGCTTCCGGTTCCCACAAAGAGAGCTGGTTGAGCTTGTCGCTGCGCAATTCCAGGACGTAGGTCATCACGCTCCCGGGATCGAGAGTGACGCGGAAGATGTCGGCGGTCGCGCTATCCTGCCGCTCCGGGCGTTCGCCGCTCGAAGTGATGCTAGCCACCCGCGATCGGCCAAGATCAGGCCAGAACACACCCGATCCAACCATGCGGTAATGGGGAATGACGATAAACCGCTCGATCTGCTCATCGCCCACATTGGCGAGCGCAAACACGGCCCAATTCTTATTGCCTTCGCGCGCACGCACGTCCATCCGCCGGATGATGCCGTCGGGTCCGGGGGCGGCGGACACAGGAATGCGGTCGGTTTCGGTGCGGTGGCGTTCGGCGGAGAGCGTCAGATCGACCGCCGGCACATCGCTGCGCACGCTGACCGCCTCGATGGCGTGCGCGGGAGCGATGGCCAAAGCCATCAGCGCAAGTACCACGCACGCGCGGACACAAGGCAAGCGTCGCCCTCCAGGCCCCACCCCTGTCAACTCCCCGAGCTCTCCGGGTGCGATGCAATCCGCGAGCCCACCGACGCTAGCCAACTTTACGTCGATTTGAGGACGTTACACAGAGGTAAACGTGTTGCCGAGGCGCTGGCGCCCGCCTCGGGATGGGCTTTAAACTTCAACGGATTCAAGCCTCTACGGTCAGTACGATCTTGCCAATATGCTCGCTTGCCTCCATGCGCGCATGGGCTTCTGCAGCTTTGACAAGTGCAAAAGTGCTGTCGATCACGGGCCGCACTGTTCCGGCCGCAAGCCGCGGCAGGACCTGCTGCTGGAGCGCCGCGGCGATTGCCGCCTTGTCGGCGACCGAGCGTGCCCGCAGGGTCGAGCCCGTATGTGTCAGCCGTTTCAACATGAGGCGGCGGAAATCGACGGTTGCCTTCGAGCTCGCTTGAAATGCGATCTGCACGATCCGGCCTTCGACCGCGGCCGCTTCGTAATTCCGCTCGATGTAATCGCCCCCGACCATGTCGAGCACCACATTGGCGCCTTTGCCGTCCGTCGCTGCCTTGGTGGCGGCGACGAAGTCCTCGGTGCGGTAATTCACGGCGACATCGGCGCCGATCTTTCGACAGGCTTCGCATTTCGCCGGCGATCCTGCAGTGGCGATGGTGCGAGCACCGAAAGCCTTCGCAAGCTGTATGGCCGTGGTGCCAATCCCCGAGGTGCCTCCGTGCACGAGCAAAGTTTCGCCTGCGCGCAGGCGCCCGCGCTCGAAGACGTTATGCCAAACGGTGAAGAACGTTTCCGGAATTGCTGCTGCTTCCACCATGGAGAGCCCGGGAGGCGCGGCCAGTGCATGGCTCTCGTGCGCGGAGCAGTATTGCGCGTACCCGCCGCCGGCGACGAGCGCCATGAGACGATCTCCGAGCTTCCATTTGGAAGCGTTCTTGCCGAGCGCCGCCACCTCACCGGCGATTTCGAGGCCGGGAATATCAGGGGCGCCCGCAGGGGGCGGATACCGGCCCTGTCGCTGCATCACGTCCGGCCGATTCACTCCCGCTGCCGTCACCTTCAGGAGCACCTCGCCCTCCTGGAGCAGCGGCAATGGCCGTTGTTCGGGTACCAGCATGTCCGGCCCGCCGGGCGCGCGAATGGCAATCGCCGTCATGTTGGCAGGAAGTTTGTTGGATCTCTCCATAGGGCTTCTATTAGTTCCTCTCCCCGCATGTGACAATCGCGTTCTGGCCGGATAGCTTAACGGAGCGAGACGGAGAGAGCATGCCCGCGATCGACGAAGACGACCGCCCGAAGAAGAAGATCGCGCATGAGATCGGCCAGGATCTCGCGCTGCTCTCGGTTGGCGAACTTCAGGAGCGCATCAGGCTCCTGCAGGAGGAGATCGAGCGCCTACGGACCGACATCGCCAGGAAGCAGGCCACGCGCGGAGTGGCCGACCAGTTCTTCAAGAAATGAACACCTTACTGAGTCACAAGCGCTTATCTTCACCGCATCGCTCGCTAAGCTCGCTCACGCCTCAGCATTCAGCATGACGGAGTGAGACGGTTGCCTGCCCGCGAGCGGCGCCCTTTGTCTCGCCTGCAAGCTATTGGCATGGAATTTTCAATTAATCGCAAACTTTAAGAGCTCGTTAATCTTTCTCGATTATTACTGGAATCGTCCATCTTCTGGACATTGAGTGGCTCCTGTCCACTCTGTTTGACGCCTCCCTGTTATGACTCGAGCCGCCGGCAACGGCGGCTCTTTTTTTGTCCCAGCTTGGGACAGGTGCAACCCCGCGCCGCTGCGTTTCCGGCTGCGGCCGCGCGGCAACTATGTCGGAAGCTTTGCCTCCTGGCGCCTAGACAACCTCCTGCCTCTGGGCGATGCTTCCTGCGCCTGTTTCGGCGCCAACGAGACAAGCATAGTAGCGTGAGGCGTGGGCGATGTCCGAACGTTTGCTTAACGGAACGGTATCATTTGGAGAGAGGCTGGCCACCTCGCAGGTTTTCTCTGCTCTGTTCCGCGACGGCATGGCTCTCGTAGAAGAGACCGCGGCCTATCTGGATGGATCGGGGCGGCAGGAATCCAAGCGCCTCGAACGCAGCGGTGCGCTCGCTTATGCCACCGAAAGCATGCGGCTTACCACACGCCTGATGCAGCTTGCGTCGTGGCTGCTTCTGCATCGAGCGGTCAAGGAAGGTGAAATGTCGCTGGCCCAGGCGAGCCGCGAGAAGGCCAAGATCAAATTATCCGCGGTCGAGCACAATGACGAGCACAACCTCAAGCTCGTCCCCGAGCGGCTGCGCTTGCTCGTTCAACGCTCCAAGGAACTGCAACGCGCGGTGCGGCGCCTCGATGCCACCATGCACGCCGCCCCGCTTCGCGTCGAACGCGGCAATCCGGTCGAGCGCCAGATGGGCCTCCTGCGCGCCGCCTTCGAACAGCAGTGACCACCGTTGCGCCGTCGTCCTGAGGCGCGAGCGAGCGCAGCGAGCGAGCCACTCATCTCGGGCCTGCCCCGACATGCGCACTTGAAGATCCGAGCTCGGATAAACCCGAGATCGGTGGACGGTCGGCCCAGGTCCGGACGCGGCGCTACTTCTTGGCGCCGATTCCGGCGAATCTCTTCTGGAACCGCGAAACCCGGCCGCCGCGATCCACCAGTTGCTGTTGACCGCCGGTCCAGGCCGGGTGGGATTTGGAATCGATATCCAGGTGGAGCGTGTCCCCAGCCTTGCCCCAGGTGGTGCGGGTAAAAAATTCGGTTCCGTCGGTCATTACCACCTTGATCGTGTGGTAGGCCGGATGAATGTCACGTTTCATGGCGATACCCTTGCGCAACGACGCCTTGCGCTTAATCAAGGCAGCGGCTCTATAGCTCGTGCAAGTGTTTGATACAAGGTGGCGCAGCGTATCGCGATTGCTCGGTAATGCAGTTTCGTCAGGACGAAACTCCGAACGATGTGAAAAAGGCTGAGACGGCGCCGCCCGAGCGCCGGCTACGGCCCCTGCGGCAGCTGTTGCCTTACGTGGCCCGCTATCACTGGCAAGCAAGCTTTGCCGTGCTCGCTCTGCTGATTGCGGCGATTGCGACGCTGCTCGTCCCGATAGCGGTGCGCCGGATGATCGATTTCGGTTTCTCGCGGCAAGGCGCGGGATTGATCAACAGCTATTTTGCAGTGCTGATCGCGATTGCGGGCGTGCTTGCGCTCGCGAGCGCAGCGCGTTTCTACCTCGTGACCACCCTGGGCGAACGAGTGGTTGCAGACCTGCGCGAGAGGGTGTTCGCCCATCTCGTTTCCCTGTCGCCCGCGTATTTCGATCGCGTCCAGAGCGGCGCGCTGAGTTCGCGCCTGACGGCTGACACGACGCAAATCAAGGCTGCCGTTGGATCATCGGTTTCCGTCGGTTTGCGCAATCTGGTGCTCTTTTTCGGCGCCACCGTGATGATGGTGGTGACCAGCGCACGCCTGTCGGCCTTCGTGCTCGCTGTTATTCCGGTCATCGTGCTGCCGCTCTACGGCTTCGCGCGCGCGGTGCGCAGGCGATCGCGCACGGCGCAGGACACGCTCGCCGACGCGTCGGCCTACGCGTCGGAAATGATCGGCTCCGTGCGCGTGCTGCAGGCCTTCACCAACGAGGCACTTGCGAGGAGCCGATTTGGCGCTGCGGTCGAGCACGCGTTTGTCGCCGCGCGATCCTCCATCCGGGCGCGCGCCCTGCTAACCGCGCTCGCGATTTTTCTGGTGTTTGGGAGTGTCGTCGTCGTGCTCTGGATTGGCGCGCAGGACGTCCTCGCCGGCCGGTTGAGCCCTGGCACGCTCTCTCAGTTCCTGCTCTACGCAGTGCTCGGTGCCGCGGGGCTCGGGCAACTTTCAGAAGCCTGGGGCGAGCTTTCCCAGGCCTCCGGCGCGGCCGAGCGTTTGTTCGAAATTCTGGCCGTGCCTGCCGGCATCCTGCGACCCGCGCACCCGCTTGCGCTGCCCCAGCCCTCGCGCGGTGAAGTGGCCTTCGCCGACGTGCGCTTTTCCTATCCGACGCGCTCGGAAACTGCGGCACTAGCAGGCATCTCGTTCCGCATAAGGCGCGGCGAGAAGGTTGCCGTTGTTGGCCCTTCAGGCGCCGGCAAGAGCACGGTGTTTGCGCTCATGCTGCGCTTTTACGATCCGCTCGCAGGAACGATAACATTCGACGGCGTGCCGCTTGTTGCGCTCGATCCGGCAGAGCTGCGCGGGCGCATCGCGCTCGTGCCGCAGGAGCCCGGGATCTTTGCGGCCTCCATCCGGGATAACATTCGCTTTGGCAACTCGCATGCCAGCGACGGCGAATTGGAGCGCGCGGCCGAGCTCGCGCTCGCGCTTCCTTTCATAAAACAGCTGCCACAGGGCTTCGATACTCCCGTCGGAGAGCATGGGATCACACTCTCGGGCGGCGAGCGCCAGCGCCTTGCGATTGCGCGCGCGATCCTGCGCAATGCGCCGCTTCTTTTGCTCGACGAAGCCACCTCGTCTCTGGATGCGCAAAGCGAAATGCTGGTCAAGACGGCGCTCGATCATCTGATGAAGGAGCGCACCACCCTCGTCATTGCTCATCGGCTCGCGACGGTCTTGTCCTGCGACCGCATTCTGGTGATGGAAGCGGGCCGCATCGTTGCCGAGGGGACCCATAGCGAACTCATGGCGGCGGGCGGCCTCTACGCTCAACTCGCTAACATGCAATTCCAAGTCTGAAGAGGCTGCGGAGGATTTCTGTGAGATTGGGCCACAGTAGCGCTAGTCTAGGGCACCCTATGGCCGCCAGCTCATTTTGTGCACGGGGGAGCCTGAACGCCAGTTGAGCGCTTCCCCGCTCACAGAAAATCCGTGCTTTTCGTAAAAGCGAACGGCGCGAAAATTGTCTTGGTTCACATAAAGATCGAGCCCCCGCGGAGAGAGACGCTTCGCCTCCCGAAGGAGCGCCAAGGCCACGCCCGAGCCCCATGCCTCTGCGGCAACGACAATCTGGTCGAGTTCCAGCGTGACCGGATCGACGGTCACGAAGCCCACCATGGTGTCATCCGCCTCCGCCACCACGATCTTCGCGCTGGGAACAAGCTCGTTGCGCCAGCGCTGACGCCACCACTCGAGTCGCTGCGCAAAGTCGATCGCCGGATAAACGAGCTCCCAGGTACGGCGCCACAGATCGATCGCGGCATCCTCGTCCTCGGCGGTGTAAGGACGAAGCGTGAAGGCCAGCTCGATCATCCGCGCATGATGTGTAGCCCGCATGATCGAAGCGACATGCGGGAAAGTCTCTGCAGAATCAACCGTCATGCGCGGGCTTGTCCCGCGCATCCACGTTTTTCTTGAGGCAGCTGGAATAGCCCGGATGGAGCGTCCCGTCTCCACTCGCGTTGCGAGCTACGCCAGAGGCTACAGCACAAACGGGATTAGCGCTCGGTCAGCTTCAGCTCGATACGCCGGTTTCGCGTGTAGGCTTCCTCGGTCTTTCCCGCCTCGATCGGCTGATATTCCCCGAAGCCCGCCGCCACCAGCCGCTGCGGCGATACCCCTCTGCCAATGAGATATTGCACGACCGAAATGGCCCGGCCGGCGGACAGTTCCCAGTTGCTTTTGAACTGCGGGTTGTTGATCGGACGCACGTCGGTGTGGCCGTCGACGCGCAGCACCCAGGGGATCTCGCCCGGTATCTTCTTCTCCAAGTCGAGGATCGCCGCAGCCAGCACGTCGAGCTCGGCGCGGCCTTGCGCCTTGTCGAGCGTAGCCTTGCCGCTATCGAAGAACACCTCTGACTGAAACACGAACCGGTCCCCGACAATGCGGATATCGGGTCGGTCGCCGAGAATGGTGCGCAAGCGCCCGAAGAAGTCGGAGCGATAGCGGGAGAGCTCCTGTACCCGTTGCGCGAGCGCCACGTTCAGGCGTTGGCCAAGGTCGGCGATGCGACTCTGGGATTCTTTGTCCTTTTTCTCGGACGCATCGAGCGCTGCCTCCAGGGCGGCAAGCTGGCGGCGCAGGGCCGAGATCTGCTGGTTCAGCACTTCCACTTGCGCTAGGGCGCGCGCGGTCAGCCGCTTCTCCTGATCGAGCTGCCCGCTGAGCTCGTTGGCCTTGGTGCGGGCGTCTGCCGCTCCGCTGCCCACTCCTTCATAGAGCCCCTTGAACCGGTCGCGCTCGTTCTCGGCCGTCGAAAGACTTGAGCGAATCTGCGCGAGCTGTTCCTCGAGGCTGAGCTTGCCCGTTTTCTCCAATGAGAGCAGCTCGGTCAGTTGCGCGATTTGCGCGTTGAGCCGGTTCAGTGCCGTATCCTTCCCGCTCATCTCCTGGCTCAAATAGAATTGCACCACGACGAAGACCGTAAGCAGGAAGATGATGCCGAGGATGAGCGTCGAGAGCGCATCGACGAAGCCCGGCCAGTAGTTCATGCCGACTTCCCGGCGTGCCGCGCGTGCAAGAGCCATCTGTCACCTGTCGATTGTTATCTGCTCGTCGCGTCTTCCCGCACCATGATCTCGAGCAGGCGGCGGATGTCGCGATGTTGCTGCGACTGGGAATCCACCCATTCGCGGATCATCTGCTGCTCGGTGCGCATGTGCTGGACCAGCCCCTGAATGGCTTCCGCCAGATTGGCCATGGCGGTGGTGGTTGCCCGGCTCGATCCACCCTCGGTGATGGACTCGCGCAGCCGCTCGATGGCGCCTTTCAAATCGCCCGAGAGGGCGACGGGCGCCGGCGCACCGGCCGGCACCTCGCGGTCGACAACAAGGTCGCGCACGGTTGTGGAAAGCCAGTCTTCCAGCTCCGTATAGAACCGATTTTGCGCTTGGCTGGTCTGCAGATCGAGAAAACCCAGCACCAGCGAGCCGGCGAGGCCGAACAAGGATGAGGAGAAGGAGATGCCCATGCCACTCAATGGCGCAGCCAGCCCCTCCTTGAGCGATTCAAACAGCGCCGCCGCATCGCCCCCCGGCTTGAGCGAATTGAGCACGTTGCCGACCGAGCCGACCGTTTCGATCAGGCCCCAGAACGTGCCGAGGAGCCCGAGAAAGATGAGCAGTCCGGTCATGTAACGCGACATGTCGCGCGCTTCGTCGAGGCGGGTGGCGATCGAGTCGAGAATGCCGCGCATCATATGCGTGGAGATCGTCATCCTGCCCATGCGGTCTCCCAACAGAACGGCCATGGGTGCTAGCAGGACGGGTGGGCGGTCCACCGCGAGACCGGGATCGGCAAGCCGGAAGCCGTTGACCCAGTTGATTTCCGGAAACAGGCGGATGATCTGGCGAAACGCCAGCGCAATGCCGATCGCGAGCACGCCGATGATCAAGGCATTGAGCCCGGGATTGGCGAGGAAGGCGACCCAGATCTGTCGGTTAAGCACGACCAGCACGAGGCCGCACAAGATCAGAAAGACGAGCATGCGCACCAGAAAGATGCGCGGCGACGAAAGTTTGAACGGATCGAGATCTTGCGCCATGTGATGGACCGTCATGCCCGGCATCGGCCATGACAGCGTGCGGCTCCGCTTCTACTGCCGATATTTATTGTGCTGCTGAGAATAAGGCAGGGCCGCGGCGGAATGAAGGACCGGACCATCAAAGCTTAGTAAATGCCCGGTGTTGGACCTCTTTTTCCGCTCCCGAGGAGCGCGCCAGGGTCTGATCGACGCCCTTGAGCAGCCGAAGGAGCTCGCGATGAATCGTATCGTTTCCGGCAACAATGCCGCCCGAAGCAAGTGAGACGTCGCGGCCGTCCACATCGCTGACAAAACCTCCTGCCTCGCGCACCAGCGCGATGCCGGCGGCCATGTCCCACG
>JBEVJT010000147.1:0-9003 GCA_040510075.1 Xanthobacteraceae bacterium
CGTCGTTGGCAGATCGGCCAGAAGGAAAAGAACAACGGCGTTCTCCTCATCGTGGCGCCCAACGAACGCAAGGTGCGCATCGAGGTCGGCTACGGGCTCGAAGGCGCGCTTACGGATGCGGTCACGCGGCTGATCATTGAAAACGCGATTCTGCCGCGCTTGCGCGCGGGCGATTTCGTGGGAGGAATCGCGCGCGGGGTCGACGACATCATCAGCGTGCTCAGCGGAGATGCCGAGGAATGGCAACGACAGGCGGCCAAGCGACCGGATGCACCGGGATGGGGGTCGCTTCTCATTTTCTTGCTGGCGATCGCGCTCATCCTTTTCTTTTTCTGGTTCATGTCGGGCCCGCCGGGCGCCGGGCCGCGTCGGCGCGGCAGCTCCTGGGGGCCAATTGTGTGGGCGCCCAGCTCCGGTTCCTCCTGGGATTCGGGCGGTGGGTTCTCGGGTGGCGGGTTCTCGGGCGGGGGCGGCTCGTTCGGCGGGGGCGGCGCGTCGGGGAGCTGGTGAGAGCATGATCTCGCCCGCCGATAAGGAACGCATCTCGCAGGCGATTAAGGACGCCGAAGCCAAAACGGCCGGCGAGATCTTCTGCATACTTGCGCATCGTTCGAGTGACTATGCACTCGTGCCCATTGTATGGGCGGCCGCAATCGCGTTCGTCATTCCCGTGCCGCTCATCTACCTGACGCTCTGGCCGGCGTGGCTCATTTACGCGATCCAAGTGGTTACGTTCATGGGAGGGGCGCTCGCGCTGTCGCTCCCGGGCATCCGCTTTGCGCTCGTGCCACGCGGGACGGCGCACGACCGCGCCCATGCGCTGGCCATGCGCCAGTTCCTGGCGCAGGGGCTGCATCAGACGGAGAAGCGCACCGGCGTTCTGATCTTCGCGTCCCTTGCCGAGCGCTATGCGGAGATCGTGGCGGACAGCGGCATCAACGCCAAGGTAGATTCCGCCGTGTGGGAAAGGGCCATCGCCGCACTCGTCGCGCAGATGAAAGAGGGCCGCACCGCCGAAGGCTTCATTGCCGCGATCGAGCAATGCGGCGCCGTGCTGGCGCAGCATTTTCCCCCCGGCACGCTCAACCGCGACGAGCTCCCGAACAAACTCGTCGAGATCTGATTTACTGGATCCGTCATCCTGAGGCGCGAGCGAGCATAGCGAGCAAGCCACCGCAAATCGGGCCTGCCCGATTTGCGCACTTTAAGATCCGATCTCGGGTAAACCCGAGATCGGTGGGTGAACGGCCACAGACCGGGACGCCATCCTTCGAGGCTCGGCGCATCGCGCCGAGCACCTCAGGATGACGGTTTCAGATGGGTGTTTATGACGCAGTAGTACTAGGATGTAGCGGATGGCTGCGGACATGAACGACGAGGAACGTGGCGAAGAGGCGCTGATTGCCGCAGCCGCAAAGCTCGCGAGCACAGCCGCGACCCCGGCCGATTTCGTAACCGGACTGTTTGCCCACGCGGCCCCGGAGGATCTCCTGCGCTACGACCCGGCGCAGCTGGCAGCGCTCGCGGAGGGCGCCTGGTCGTTCCTTCAATGCCGAAAACCCGGCACCTCGAATATTCGCTTCGAGGGCCCGTCTGCGTCCTCCGCCGAGCATCGGCGCAGCGACTCCGTGCTCGAGATCGTCAACGACGATATGCCGTTTCTTCTCGACTCGGTTCTGAGCGAGCTGAGCGATCGAGGCCTTTCTGTGCGCTTTGTCGTACATCCGGTTTTCTCGGTGATGCGAGATGAGAACGGCCGGCTGATCGCGTTTCATGGAACGCATGCCGCGCCGGACGCGCTGCGCGAAAGCTTCATCCATATCCATCTCGATCCGCTCCACGAGGCGCCACGGCGCGCTGAGATCGTGGCCAGTCTCGAACGCGTGCTGGCGGACGTGCGCCGGTGTGTAGCGGATTGGCCCGCGATGCTCTCTCGCGTCGGCGAGGCAATCGCCACCCTGCAAACGCGTCCGCCCCCCTCTTCGCCGGACGAGATTGCGGAGGCGATCGCTTTTCTCGAATGGCTGGTGAACGGCAATTTCACATTTCTCGGAGTTCGCGATTACCAGGTCACGGGTGAACTGCTCGAGCCGAACTTGCAAAGCGGGCTCGGGCTGATGCGCGCCGATGCCGGCGCCCCGCGCTGGGATCAGCCGCTGCCATTGACGCCGGCGATCAAGGCGCTGCTGCATGACCCCTCGTTGCTGATCGTCACCAAGTCATCGGTGCGCTCGCGCGTCCATCGACGCGTCGAAATGGACCACGTCGGCCTCAAACGCTTCGGCCCGGACGGCAGGCTTACGGGCGAATTCCGCATGGTCGGCCTATTCACGTCGACCGCTTACACACGCTCGACTGAAACTATTCCGTGCCTGCGCCGCAAGGTGGCGGCGATAATCAAGCGGGCGGGGTTCGCGCCACGGGGCCATTTGGGCAAGGCGCTCACCAATGTGCTCGAGCACTATCCGCGCGACGAGCTGTTTCAGATCGACGAGGATTCGCTCCTGCAATTCACCCTCGCCGTGGCGCAGCTCGATGAGAGGCCGCGCGTTCGCGTTCTACCCAGGCGGGATCGGTTCGATCGCTTCGTCTCCGTTCTCGTTTATGTGCCCCGCGACCGTTTCGACAGCGCGGTGCGCAGGGCGATTGGCGATTACCTGGCGCAAGCCTATGGCGGTTCGATTACCTCGTTCCGCCCCTTCTTTCCCGAAGGCGCGCTCGTGCGCGTGCAGTACATCGTGGCGCTGTCTGACGCGTCCGGCAAAACTCCCGATCGGGGCACGCTCGAGCGCGCAATCGAACGCATCGTGCGCACCTGGACTGATGCGCTCGCGGACGAGCTTGCACGCAACTACGACCCGGCGCGCGCCCGCAGCCTGTTCGAGCGTTACGAAACCGCCTTCTCGCAAGGCTATCGCGAAAACTACACGCCTGAAGTTGCGGTCGAAGACATCCGCGTCATCGAAGGTCTCTCCGACCTCCGCCCTCTGGCTGTTCTTTTCCACCATGGCGCCGATGTGAGCGACGCAGGCTGCGTCGGACTGAAAGTCTGGAGCCTGGGCCGGCCCATTCCGCTCTCCGAGCGCGTTCCCGTGCTCGAGCACATGGGCTTTCGGGTGGTGGACGAGCGGACCTACGAGGTCGCGCGCAACGCCTCCCCTGCCGCGGTCTGGTTTCACGACATGATGCTGGAGAGCGCGGATGCCCGCGCCATTGATCTCGAGGCGAGCAAGAGCTCGCTGCAGACCGCCTTTCTGATGATCATGCGCGGGGCGGCCGAGAACGACGGCTACAACGCGCTCGTGCTCACCGCCGGGCTGAAGTGGCGCGAAGTCGCGCTCATCCGCTGCATCTCGCGCTTTCTAAGACAAATCGGCGTCCCGTATTCCCAGGACTACATGTGGGCGACGCTGGTCAAGCATGGCGCCATTGCCGCCGACATCGTGCGCCTGTTCGCGCATCGGTTCGATCCGCGCCTGTCCGAGCAGGACCGCAAAAGCGCCGAGGCCAAGGGTGCGGAGGACATCGACCGCGCATTGGCCGGCGTTGCAAGCCTGGACGAAGATCGCATCCTGCGGCGTTTCGTCAACATCGTGCAGGCGGCGATCCGCACGAACTATTATCAGCTCGATGAGGACGGGCAGCCCAAGCCGATCATCGCGATCAAATTTGCGAGCCGCAGCATCGAGGCGCTGCCGCTGCCGAAACCTCTCTACGAAGTGTTTGTCTATTCGCCGCGCCTCGAAGCCGTGCACCTTCGGTTCGGCAAAGTGGCGCGGGGCGGCATCCGATGGTCCGATCGCCCGCAGGATTTTCGTACCGAAATTCTCGGACTGGTGAAGGCGCAGCAGGTCAAGAACGCCGTGATCGTACCCGTGGGCGCCAAGGGCGGGTTTGTGCCCAAACTGATCACCGGCATAAGTGCGCCTGCGCGCGGCGCCGATGAGATGCAGCGCGAGGGCGTGACCGCCTACAAGCTATTCATCTCAACTCTGCTGGACATCACCGACAACATCGTCGGCGAGCGCGTGGTCGCTCCCGAGCGCGTGGTGCGGCACGACGGCGACGATCCCTATCTGGTCGTCGCCGCCGACAAGGGCACGGCGACCTTCTCGGACATCGCCAACACCATCGCGCAGGAGCACGGCTTCTGGCTCGACGACGCCTTCGCCTCGGGCGGCTCGGCCGGGTACGACCACAAGAAGATGGGCATTACCGCGCGCGGCGCCTGGGAATGCGTGAAGCGTCATTTCCGCGAAATGGACGTCGATGTCGGCGCCACGCCGATCACGGCTGTGGGGGTCGGCGACATGTCGGGCGACGTGTTCGGCAACGCGATGCTGCAGGAGAGGACGATCAAGCTGATTGCGGCATTTGATCACCGCGACATCTTCATCGATCCCGCGCCGGATCCCGAACGCAGTTTCCTGGAGCGCCGCCGGCTGTTCGAGCTGCCGCGCTCGAGCTGGCAGGACTACGACCGCGCGCTCCTCTCCACAGGCGGTGCCATCTATTCCCGTTCGCTGAAGGAGATTGCCTTATCGGCCGAGGCGCGCGCGGCGCTCGGATTGACGCCGGAAAAGCTGAGCCCGTACGAGCTCATGAATGCAATCCTGAAAGCGGCCGTCGATCTTTTGTTCTTCGGCGGCATCGGCACATATGTGCGCGCGAGCTCGGAAACCGATGCAGCCGCCGGCGATCGTGCCAACGACGCGGTGCGTGTAACCGGCGCGGAGTTGCGCGCGAAGGTGATCGGCGAAGGCGCCAATCTGGGAATGACCCAGCGCGGCCGGGTCGAGGCGGCGCAGCATGGCATCCGGCTCAACACCGACGCCATCGACAACTCCGCCGGGGTGAACACGTCCGACCTGGAGGTGAACCTGAAGATCGCGCTGGCCACGCCCATGCGGGATGGCCGGATCGAGCGCCCGTCCCGCAATGCGCTTCTCGCCGAGATGACCGACGATGTGGCCGGCCTGGTGCTGCGTAACAACTATCTGCAAGGTCTTGCGCTCTCCCTCGCCGAGCGCCGCGGCCTCGAGGACCTCGGCTTCGAGCAGCGCCTGATGCAAAGCCTCGAAGCAGCGGGCGAGCTCGATCGAACCGTCGAGTTCTTGCCCGACGATATGGAGATTGCCGAGCGCCGTCGCCGCTCGCGCGCGTTGACACGCCCGGAGCTCGCGGTGCTCCTTGCCTACGCGAAGCTCGCGCTCAATCACGCGCTGCTGCATTCGAACGTGCCCGACGACCTATATCTCGGCCGCGAGCTCGGCCGCTATTTCCCCGGCGCTGTCCTCGAGAGGTTTCCCGACGCCGTCGAGCGCCATCGCTTGCGCCGCGAGATCATCGTCACCCAGCTCGCCAATTCCATGATCAACCGTGGCGGTCCGTCGCTGGTCGTGCGCATTGCGGACCAGACCGGCGCGGGTGCTGCGGAAATTGCCGCGGCGTTTGCCGCCGTGCGCGACAGCTATGGGATGACTGCGCTCAATACCGACATCGATGCGCTCGACAACAAGATTTCGGGGAACGTCCAGTTATCGCTCTACACAGCCGTGCAGGACCTTCTGCTCGATCGACTAGTGTGGTTCCTGCGCAATGTGGACTTTTCGCAAGGCCTCGCGGCGATTGTCAGCCATTACGGCGGAGGCATTTCTGAAGTCGAACGGGCGCTCGATGGCGCATTGCCCCAGGCTGCCGGCTCCGAACGCGCCGAGCGGCAAGCCCGCCTGCAGGCGGACGGCGTTCCACCCGATCTCGCGCGCCGCATTGCTGCATTCCCCGCCTTGCAGTCAGCCCCCGATATTACGCTCGTCGCCGACCGCACCGGACTGCCCATTGCGGCCGTGAGCGCAACCTATTTTGCGGCGGCCGCATTCTTCCGCGTCGATCAGATTGCCACAGCCGCGCGCAGCATCGTGATCTCGGACTATTTCGAGAAACTTGCTCTCGACCGCGCGCTCGATTCCATCGGCGAGGCCGAGCGCAGGCTCGCGGCAGCGATGACGCGCAACGGGGTGACGGGCGCCGATGCGGTGCAAGCCTGGGTGGGGGAGCGTCAGGCCGAAGTCGATCGGGTGCGCATGGCCGTGGGCGAGATCGTCCATTCCGGCCTCACGCTTGCCAAGCTTTCCGTTGCCGCCAGCCTCCTCGGCGATCTCGCCAGACACTGACGCAGCTACATATCTCTAATGCCTGAAGTGGCGCACGCCGGTGAACACCATGGCGATGTCATGCTCGTCGGCGGCCTTGATCACTTCGTCGTCGCGCATCGAACCGCCCGGTTGGATCACCGCCGTTGCGCCCGCCTCGATGGCGACGAGCAAGCCGTCGGCGAATGGAAAGAACGCGTCCGAGGCGACCACCGAGCCTCGCGTGAGCGGCGTCGTCAATCCGGCTTCCTTGGCCGCGTCGGCGGCCTTGCGCGCGGCAATGCGCGCCGCATCCACGCGGCTCATCTGCCCCGCGCCAATGCCCACGGTCGCGCAGTCCTTCACATAGACGATGGTATTGGACTTAACGTGCTTGGCGACGCGGAATGCGAAGATCAGATCCTGCAACTCCGCATTCGTTGGCGCGCGCCTGGTCACGGTGGTGAGCTTCATCTCGTCGGCCGCCGCGTTGTCGCGTGATTGCACGAGGAAACCTCCGGCAACCGATTTGAACACCGTGCCGGGAGCGCGCGCGTCAGGAGGCCCGCAAGCGAGCAGAAGGCGCAAATTCTTCTTCGCGCCCACGATTGCGATCGCTTCCTCGCTTGCATCCGGCGCGATGATCACTTCGGTGAAGATCTCGGTGATGGCGCGCGCCGCGTCCGCGTCGAGCGCGCGATTCACTGCCACGATGCCGCCGAAGGCCGAGACCGGGTCGCAGGCGAGCGCCTTGCGATAGGCCTCGGTGAGGGTTGCGGCTTCCGCGACACCGCACGGGTTCGCATGCTTGACGATCACGCAGGCGGCGGTGCGTTTTCCGTCGAACTCGGCCACGCATTCGTATGCGGCGTCCGTGTCGTTGATGTTGTTGTAGGAAAGCTGCTTGCCCTGCACTTGCCGCGCGCCGGCAACCCCGGGGCGCGTGTCCGTGCTGCGGTAGAAGGCTGCCCACTGATGCGGGTTCTCGCCATAGCGCAAAAGCTCGATCAACTCTCCGCCCATTGTGCGATAGGACGGTGCGTTTTCGCCAAGCGCCTGCGCGAACCAGCCGGATATGGCGGCGTCATATACTGCCGTGCGCGCATAGGCCTTGGCAGCAAGCTTCCGCCGCAGCGTCAGACTGGTCATGCCGTCATGCGCTTCCAGCTCGGCCAGCAGCGCGGAATAGTCTGCCGGATCGACGATCACCGTCACGTCGTCGTGGTTCTTGGCGGCCGCGCGGATCATGGCCGGTCCGCCGATATCGATATTCTCGATGCAGGTCGCGAAATCGGCGCTGCGCGCGACCGTCGCCTCAAAGGGATAAAGATTGACCACGAGCAGATCGATCGGCCGGATGCCGTGCGCGCGCATCGCCTCCGCGTGCGCGGCATTCGCGCGGATGCCAAGAAGCCCGCCGTGGATCGCCGGATGCAGCGTCTTGACCCTGCCGTCCATCATTTCGGAATAGCCGGTGAGCTCGGACACATCGAGTGCACCGATCCCCGCCTCGGTGAGCGCCTTGCGGGTCCCGCCTGTCGAGACGAGCTCGATCCCGCGCCCGGCCAGCGCGCGCGCGAAATCGATGAGCCCCGTTTTGTCGGAAACCGAAAAAAGCGCGCGGGAAATGCGGCGGAGATGTTCGGTCATTTCGCTGGCCTGCGCTATCACAGCGCGCGCGCAGTGTCATGCTTCGTGCTCAGGGCAGCCCTGTCGGGTGTGGACGATGTCAGATGCTGCGCCAGGGCTACGCCCGAGACACGGTAGGTGAACATGGAGTCGATGAGCCGGCACGCCTGTGCGGCCGCAACTTCGGCACTCATGCCGTTGGCGTGGATGTTGGAGATGCAGTTGCGCTCGCTGTCGAGGCGGCCGACCCGAGGCGCGTAGGTGAGATACATGCCGAGCGAGTCGGCGGCACTCAGCCCGGGGCGCTCGCCGATCATCATGACCGAGAGCCTTGCCTGCAAGACTTCGCCGATCTGATCGGCAAGCGCAACGCGTGCCTGCAGTGCCACGACAACCGGCGCGATCTCGTAACGGCGCTCTTGCAGGCGGCCCCACAAGGCCCGCAACACCGGAAACGCGTTGCGCTCGACCGCAACGCTGCTTAGCCCATCGCCGATCACGATCACCACATCGGGTGCGACCAAAGGCTCCGATAGCCGCGCTTTGCTTTCCGCGCCCAGCGTGCGGCCGAGATCGGGAAAGCGCAAATACGCCTGGCGATCTGCTGCGGCGCTGCGCACCGTGATCGCCGAACAGCCGGAGGACGCGACCTTGTCTGCAAATGTTTCTACGTCAAAGCCTGCGTGGACGGCATCCCGCGCGCGCGCATGCGCCGCCTGGAACGCAAGATGCGCCTGGGTCGGCACGCCGTTGCCCGCACGCCCGAGCGCAATGCGCGCGGGAGTGTAACGGCGCAGAGCGGCCCAGCTCTGCTGCACAATCGGCGCTGCCCGCGCGTTCACGAACCCATGCCTTGCAACGAGGGCAGCGCCCGAATGAGCGGCTCTGCGCTGCCCGCGGCGAGCCGGCCGGTCGAATCGGTGACGCCGAGTGCCGCGAGCCACGCTTCGAATTCAGGCGCCGGGCGCAACCGGAGAAGCCGGCGCACATAAGCAGCGTCGTGAAACGAGGTGCTCTGATAATTCAGCATGACGTCGTCGGCGCCCGGCACGCCCATCACGAACGTGCAGCCCGCGACCGCAAGCAGCGTGAGCAGCGCATCCATGTCGTCCTGGTCCGCTTCCGCGTGGTTCGTGTAACAGACATCGCAGCCCATCGGCAGGCCGAGCAGCTTTCCGCAAAAATGGTCTTCCAGGCCCGCGCGCGTGATCTGCTTGCCGTCGAAGAGATATTCGGGGCCGAT
>JBEVJT010000148.1:0-9027 GCA_040510075.1 Xanthobacteraceae bacterium
GGTCTCCGAAGCTGACGAACAGCCAATCGCGACGAGGACTGCGGCCGGTGGCCATTGGCCTCTCGTCTATTGCGGCGGAGGCGGGTCTAGCCAGCCTCGACGGCGCCGCGCATCCCGATTGAGGTTATCGAGCAGGCCGTAAAGTTCGGCAGGCAGCACGGGCGCCTCATCCGCAGTACCGCCGCGCCGGCCGCTCGCATCGTAGTCTCTGGACCAGCGATGCCGCCATCTAGCGGGTTGGGGCGCCTCGAATTCATGCAGGCTGATTTGAGGCCCGGCATTCGTCGCCGGAGCGCCCGCGGCGGGCCACCCGCATGCAAGGTGAGCGGCCAGAGCGAGAACGAAGCTACGCCAATGCATGGGAGGCATCTTCAGATCAAGATCAAGGGAGGAACGCCGGGATGAGCCCGATGTTCCTGATGGTCCGATACATGGAAAATCTGCCGTAATGGATTGAAATTAAATGGATTATCAAGCGATTTTCCGAGCAAAACCACTCGCTCGATGGGTGCACTGCGAGCTTTTGTCCTGGTTAAAAAATGGCTTGCATTTTGTATTGCTCCGCACCATTTTGGCGCGATCAGCCGGCGCTGGCAGTCCCCGCGCAGCCCGGTTTTGCTGGATCTCCCGACTGGCAATTCGCGCTCACTCCATGTTCGGAGTGAGCCCAGCCTTCTTCGCGGATTCCGGCATCGTGAAACAAGCATATCCCTTGCATTTGGCAGGTGGATTTAGCGCGTTTGTAGGAATTGCCTGCCATGGCGCATGGAATGGATGTTCGTCGCGAAGCCGATACCCTCGAGAAGGACAATGTCGGCGATACATTGGATTTTGAGCTTCGCGCTTTCGCCGAGGCCTTCGCGCCAACGGACTTGCCGGCTACGCGAGCCGACGAGCCTGTCGCCACCCGACCGGGTGAGACGAAGGAAGCAGCCGCCGGTGCTGCGGTACCGCGGGCCGAGCCCACCTTCTCTCGCGATCTGATCGACACCTATTTCCGCCAGATGGGCGATGGCGCCCTGCTCTCCCGCGAGCAGGAAATTGCTCTCGCCAAGCGCATCGAGACGGCGCAGGTAGCCGTGCAGGAGAGCCTGTGTACCGTGCCCATGCTCGTTGAACGCATTGCGAGCTGGGGCGCCGAGCTGAAATCCGAACGCCTGCGTCTTTCCGAGCTAATCGACCTTTCGATGAGCCAGGATGAGCCGCAATCGTTCGAACCGGGAGTTCCCCGCACGCCTGCCGAGGAAGAGGCAAGCGCCGAGCGCATGGCGGTAATCGAATCCGGAATGCGCGCAAAAGTCGCAACCAGTTTGCGCGCAGTCCAAAATCGCGCACGCGAACTGGGCCCGCTCAGCCGCAAACGCGTGACCCTTGTCGCGCGCGGCCGCGATATCTCCAAAAAGGATCGCGTTTCTCTGCAGAATCTGTTTGCCCGCGTCTCGCGCGAGATGCAGACGGTGTGGCTGCACCCGGAGCGCATTGCCGACCTGATCGCGGCCTTCGAGCGCGAGCACAAGGCGTTCGCGGCCCTGGAGCATGAAATTCTTCATCTCGCGCGCGGCTGCGGGATTGCCCGCCGCGAACTGATCGAGCGCTACCATGGCCATGAGCTCGATGCCGAGTGGTTCCGCGTCGGCCCGCGATCGGCGCCGGCATGGAAAGCTTTTGCCAAGGGCCATGCGGCGCGGCTCGCGGCCATTCGGGCAGAGCTGCTCGCCACCTTACAACGCGTGGGTTTGCCCGTCGCCGAGTTCCGCGCCGCGGTCAGTGCGCTCGAGCGTGCACGGCGGATGCTGCGCACGACGCGAGAGGAGATGGTCAAGGCGCATCTGCGGCTGGTGGTGGCTATTGCCAAGAAATACCGCCGCAACAGCTCACTCGACCTGCTGGACCTCATTCAGGAAGGCAATATGGGCCTCATGCACGCGGTCGAGAAATTCAACTACCGCCGCGGCGTGAAAGTCTCGACCTATGCCGTGTGGTGGATCCGCCAGTCCATGGCGCGCGCTATCGCCGACCAGGGACGCACCATTCGCATCCCGGTGCATATGACGGAAACGGCGAGCAAGGTGCTGCGCGAACGCCGGAAATTCTACCAGCAGCAGGGCCGCGAGGCCGGCGCCGCTGAGATTTCCGCCCGCGCAGGCATTGCCATCAACCGTGTCGAGCAGGTGCTGTCCATGGTGCAGGAGCCGACTTCGCTCGATCTGCCGATCGGTGAAGATGGTGACGCGACCCTTGGCGACCTCATTGCCGCGCCCGACGGTATCGACCCGCAGGCTGCGGTCGAGGCAGGGGCGCTCGCAAACTGCATGAGCGAAGCCCTGTCCCAGCTTACACCGCGCGAGCAGCGCATCCTGCGCATGCGGTTTGGCATCGGCGAAGCCCAGGATCATACGCTTGAAGAAGTGGGCAAGGTCTTCGGGGTGACACGGGAACGCATTCGCCAAATCGAGGCGAAGGCGCTGGAGAAGCTGCGGAAGCCTCAGCTTGCCCGCAAGCTGATCACCTTCGCGGAGAACTGAGTCCCCGCGAACTGGCGCACTTGCTCGCGCTCTAGTAGCTTTATGTTCTGAGATAATCAGCCCCTCACCCTCTGGGTGAGGGGCTGATTGCGAGCGCGGCGCCTTCGCCGTGAACGAGCCGACCTTCGCCGAGACAGGACGGCAATGCACGCTGCAGCCAGCCCGCTTCTGACGGATCTCTATCAGCTCAATATGCTGCAGGCGTACCTGGATGACGGGCACACCGGGAGCGCCGTCTTTGAATTTTTCATGCGCAAGCTTCCCCCGCGCCGGGGCTTTCTCGTCGCCTCGGGTCTCGAACAGGTCCTCGATTATCTTGAAGCGCTGCGTTTCTCTGCAGAGGAAATTGAGTGGCTCGCGCGAACCGGGCGCTTCAAACAAAACCTGCTGGATTATCTCGCCGAGCTGCGCTTCACCGGCGACGTGCATGCCATCCCGGAAGGAACGGTGTTTTTCGCCGACGAACCCCTTCTGCGCATCACCGCACCCTTGCCGCAGGCGCAACTGATCGAGACGCGGCTTATCAATCTTCTGCATTTTCAGACGCTGGTTGCGTCCAAGGCGGCGCGCATGCTTCTCGCTGCCCCTGGCAAGCTCATGGTGGATTTCGGGCTGCGTCGGGCCCATGGAGCGGAAGCCGGTCTGTTCGCTGCGCGCGCGAGCTACGTCGCCGGTTTTGCGGGCACCGCGACCGTCCTGGCAGGCAAGCTCTACGACATCCCGATCTACGGGACGATGGCCCACTCGTTCATCCAGTCCTACGACGACGAGATGGAGGCGTTCGAAACCTTCGCGCGCGCGCGTCCGGAAAACCTGACGCTCCTGATTGACAGCTATGACACCGGGGCTGGCGCGCGCAAGGTGGTGGCGCTTGCTCCGCGGCTGCGCGTTCTCGGCATTACGATCTCGGCGGTTCGCCTGGACAGCGGGGACGTGATTGCGCTGTCAAAGAGCGTGCGCCGCATTCTCGACGACGGCGGGTTGCGCGAGGTGCGCATATTCGCAAGCGGCGGATTGACCGAAGACAGCATTGCCGAATTTCTCCGCGCGGGCGCGCCGATTGACGGGTTCGGCATGGGCACGAGCTTGACCACCTCGTCCGATGTGGCGTCGCTCGACTGCGTCTACAAGCTGCAGGAATATGCCGGCCTTTCACGGCGGAAGCGTTCGACCGGCAAGGCCACTTGGCCGGGACGAAAGCAGGTGTGGCGAAGTTACGGGGCAGACGGCCGCATGGCCGCCGATGTGCTCTCGGTTGAAGGCGACGAGCACAATGGCGAGCCGCTCATCGACCTGGTGATGAAAGGCGGGCGCCGTCTGGCGCCCTCGCCTTCTCTTGCCGCGGTGCGCGAACGAGCCACGCGCGATCTGGCGCGGCTACCCGACCCGTTGCGGCGGCTCGATCCTGGTGCAAGCTACTCCGTGCAGATCGGTGATCGCCTGCTTCGACTGGTGGATGAGGTGGATATCCGCCTTTCCCATCAGAGATCGGCATAATGACCGGGAAGTTTTCCATCGCTCCGAGCGATGTGCTGCTGGTCGTCGACGTGCAGAACGATTTCTGTCCCGGCGGCAGCCTCCCGGTTTCGCGCGGGAATGAGGTCGTGCCGCTCATCAATCGCATGGCTCCTCGCTTCGCGCATGTAGTTATGACGCAGGACTGGCATCCGGCGGGACATCTGTCGTTCGCCTCGATGCATCCGGGCTGCAAGGCCTACGAAACGATTGAACTGCCTTTTGGGACGCAAATCCTGTGGCCGGACCACTGCGTGCAGGATACGGATGGCGCGCAATTACATTCGCAATTGCACGTCCCCCATGCGCAGCTCCTGCTGCGCAAAGGCTTCAATCGGCAGATCGATTCCTATTCGGCGTTCCAGGAGAACGATCGCCGGACGCCAACCGGGCTTGCCGGCTATCTGCGCGAGCGCGGCCTTACGCGCGTTTTTCTCGCCGGCCTGGCGTTCGATTTCTGTGTCCGTTACTCCGCCGAAGACGCAAAGCAACAAGGCTTCGAGGCGGTGGTGATAGAGGACGCCTGTCGCGCGATTGGTATGAGCGGCTCTCTGAGTGCCACGCGTGAACGGCTGGCCGCGCTCGATATTCCCTGCATCTCGCTCGGCTGAATTCACTCCCCTGCGACCGGCAGCTGCTCGGATGGCGGGCGCGGAGAAATGAGATTGCGCAGGCGGTCGAACAAGCTGGATATCAGAGGCCAGAACAACAGCACGAACGCCAGAGTGGTAATGCTGCCGACAAGGCCGTTTGACCAGAACACGCGCAGATCGCCCCCTGCCCCGATCATGGACAGGCGGAACGCATCCTCGGCCCGGCTGCCGAGCACCAATGCAAGCGTGAATGGAGCGAGCGGGATGCCGATCTTCTTGAAAACGTAACCGACGATGCCGAACAGCAGCATGAGCCAGATGTCGAACATCGCGTTCTGAATGGCATAAGCCCCGATCGCGCAGGACACGACGATCATGGGCGCGATCGCAGAGAAGGGCACGCGCAACACGGCCGCGAAGACTGGCACCGTGGTGAGCACCAGGACGAGCCCGACGACATTGCCTAGATACATGGAAGCGATCAGGCCCCAGACGAAGCTCTTGTGCTCGACAAAGAGGAGCGGTCCGGGGTTCAGGCCCCAGACCATCAGGCCGCCGAGCAGGATGGCTGCGGTGCCGGAGCCAGGGATCCCGAGAGCCAGCATCGGCAGCAGTGCCGATGTCCCGGATGCATGCGCGGCGGTTTCCGGCGCAAAGACGCCCTCGATACGACCGCGGCCGAAGCTTTCCTTATCCTTCGCAAACCGCTTCGCGAGGTTATACCCCATGAACGACGCGGCGATCGCGCCGCCCGGCGTAATGCCCAGCCAGCATCCGATCACCGACGAACGCAGCAAAGTGACCCAGTAGCGCGGCATCTCCTTCCAGACCTGCCACACCACGCGGAGGCTGATGCTTGCCGTGTGTCCCCGCAGTGCCAGCCGCTCCTCCATGGTGAGGAGAATTTCGCTTATGCCGAATAGCCCAATCACGGCGACGAGAAAATTGATGCCGCGTAACAGTTCGGCGGACCCGAACGTCATGCGCAATTGTCCGGACACCGTGTCCATCCCCACCCCGGTCAGCAACAGGCCGAGAGCCATGGCAATGATGGTCTTGTGCTTTTCCTCGCGCCCAAGCCCGACGAATGAGCAGAAGGTCAGGAGATAGACGGAAAAGAACTCGGGTGGCCCAAAGCGGAGAGCGAACGATGCAATCCCGGGCGCCAGGAATGTGATGAGCAGCACGGCAACGAGGGAGCCGATGAAGGATGAAGTGAAGGCGGCGGTGAGCGCCTCCGCGGCGCGGCCCTGCTGGGCCATGGGGTATCCGTCGAAGGTCGTGGCGACCGACCATGCCTCGCCCGGGATATTGAACAAGATGGAAGTGATCGCGCCTCCAAACAGCGCGCCCCAGTAAATGCAGGAGAGCATCACGATGGCCGATGTGGGATCCATCGTGAATGTCAGCGGCAGCAGAATCGCCACTCCATTGGGCCCGCCGAGCCCCGGCAGCACGCCGACGAAAATCCCGAGCACGAGCCCGAGCAGCATGAGGGCGAGCGTCTTGCCCGTAAGCAGTACGCTGAACCCGTGCAGGAGAAGCCCGAGTGCTTCCATCCCGAAGGCCCTAATACCCGAAGGCCGCTTCCAGCGGCCCCTTCGGCATGATGACGTCGAAAGCGATTTCGAACGTGACAAACATCACGACGGAGAAGAGAAACGCCGTGAGCAGCGATTTCCAGAGTGCAATTCTGCCAATGAAGAACATGAAAGCGGCGACGAGGACGAAACTTGCGACGTAAATCCCCAGCCATTGCGTGAAGAGGCAGAACAGCAATGTGGGCACGAATACCTGCAGTACCCTGCGAAATTGGTCGCGCGTCACGAAAGTGCCGGCCTGCTCTCGCGTGCGCAGAGCGGCGACGCCGATGCCGTACAGCGAGGCAGCTGCAAGAATGACGCACAGGTAAAAAGGAAAATAGCCGGCTTCCGGACCCTCCGGCGCCCATGCGATGCCGGTGCGCCAATTATCGAATCCCATAAGACCGGCAAGCGCGAGCAGGAGCACCGATACGACAATGTCGATCGTGCGATTGTTCGCCAGCGCCGGCGAATCTTCTGCCGGCGCGTCGACATCCTCTACGATGATTTCATCTTGTTGGGATGACATGGCTCGGCCGCCGGAGAACGGAGAACGACAGATAACAATGGACCCGAACTATAGAGTCCGTCCTCTATCGTCCGTCGTCCTATTTGGCGACAAAACCGGCTTCGGTCATAAGTTCCTTGTTGAGCGCATCATCCTTCTCGAGAAAATTCACCATATCCTGCCCGGTGAGAAAAATAGGCTTGAGCGCCTGCTTATCCATGTAGTCCTTGTATTCGGTAGTTTCGGTCACTTTTCTGAACAGATCGACGTAGAACGCACTTTGCTCGGCGGTGACTTTGCCGGGAAGAAACATCGCTCGGAGCATCAGATACTGAACGTCGAGGCCTTCTCCCTTGCAGGTCGGAACATCGTTCCAGGACATGCTCTCCGTCACCTTGGTCTTGTATTGAATCCGCTCCTTGTCGAATACGCATAACGCGCGCACCTGGCCTGCGCGCCATACTTCCAGATTCTCCGAGGGATTGTTCACATTTGCCTGCGTGTGATTCCCCACCAGCTGGGTCGCCGCTTCCCCACCCGACTTGTACGGCAGATATGCGAACCTCGCCCCGGTCTTTTTTTCCATGAAGACGGTGAGCACGTGGTCCTCGCGTTTGGAGCCGGTACCGCCCATCTTAAACGGAGGGTTCGCCGCTTTTGCCGCCTCGATGAATTCCTTCACCGTCTTGTACGGTAAGGTCACGTTGTCCCAGAGCACGAACTGATCGAGCGCAATAACCGCGACCGGGGTGAGTTCACGCCAATTGAAGGGAATCTTGGCGGACAGCGGCAGCATGTAGATGAGCGAATAGGCGATAAGCACCTTATGCGGGTCGCCTTCGCTCGACTTCATGTAGATCAGCGCTTCCGCACCGGAGGCCGCTCCTTTGAGCGAGACCACCATCGGCTGCTTCATGAGGCTGCTCTTCTGGATCGCCGCCTGCATCATCCTGGCCATCTGATCGGAGGCGCCGCCCGCACCCGCAGCGACCACGATCTCGACCGGTTTGCTGGGTTCCCAAGCGAGCGCAGGGGCGCTCGAGAGGACCAATGCGGCAGTGCTCGCAACCAGTCGCAGGCTTCTCCTGTTCATCATCGGCGTTGATCCTCCTTGGTTCCCCTTCTGCGGGTGGAATGCCGAATCGACCGTCGGTTATTTTGCCCATGCGGCCGCTCGTCACAACAGACTTTTCTTGCAGGGACATGGGGTTCGATTTTGCCCACGAAAAGCTCGGATTCCTATCTAGGGTCTCGCAATCCATCCGATAGGCGCTCCGTTCATGCCCGCCGTTCTGTGCTTCCTTGTGGTCCTGGTCCTTGCGGTCGCGGGCATGTCGGTCCGCAGCGCCGAGTTTCGCCGGGATTCGCCTCCCCCCATTCAGGCGCAGGCACGCACCGCTGTACAAGCCGAGGCCGAGCGGCGGCAGCAGCTCGCATGGGTTTCTAATTGGGGTTATTGGCTGAGCTCTCTCGAAATTCCGGGGGTCGTGGCCGCTCCCCATGACCTTTTGGTGATCGACAGCGAGATTTCCGCCAACCGCGTCTTCGAGCGGGAATATGACAGCCGGGAAGTCGCGCGTATGAAGCGCCGGCGGGACGGCGGCTCCCGCCTCCTTCTCGCCTATCTGTCCATCGGTGAAGCAGAGCGTTACCGTCCCTACTGGAATCCGGATTGGTACGACGCCGCCAAAAGACCCTCGTGGCTCGGCCAGGAGAACCGGCGCTGGGTCGGCAATTTCGCCGTGCAGTATTGGGATCCGGAATGGCAGCAGATCCTGTTCGGCACTCCCGAGAGCTACCTCGACCGTATCCTGTCGCGCGGTTTTGACGGCGTTTATCTCGATCGCGCCGATGCTTTCTTTCAATGGAAGAGGCTCAACAAATCGGCACGCGCCGACATGGGCCTGTTAATCGTGCGTCTGGCCGAGCATGCGCGGCGACTTAATCCGAAATCGCTCGTGGTGATGCAGAACGCGGAGGAACTCCTGGAAGACGCTGAGGTATTCAACGCCATCGACGGCATCGCCAAAGAAGACCTGCTGTTTGGGGTGCGCCGCGCCGAGGAGCCCAATAAACCCGAGGACATCGACTGGTCGGTGGAACTTCTGCAAAAGGCGCACCAGAGCGGGCGAAAGGTGCTGGTTGTCGAGTATCTCAATAATCCGGAAAAGATGGCCACGGCCGCCGTTCGTCTGCGCGAGGAGGGATTCGTGCCCTATTTTGCGCCGAGACGGCTGCATTGCCTAAACCCGCCCGCCGTTATGAGCGCCACCGGCACGCTGCCCAATCATCCCTGCCGTTAA
>JBEVJT010000149.1:0-4800 GCA_040510075.1 Xanthobacteraceae bacterium
GCGACCGCGGCGGCGTCCACCTTGCCTTCCGCAACGGCAACGATGCTGGCGTCATGTCCGCCGGAGTAGATGACCTTCTTCAGATCCTTCTCGGGGACAATTTTGGCATCTAGCATGGCAGCCGAAGGCATCAGCGACCCCGAGGTGGAGCTCGGATCGACGAAAGCAAAGGTGTGGCCGCGCAGGGATTGCAGCGAGGTGAGGTCGGCTGCGTCACTGCGGGCGATGATGATGGAGTGGTAATCCGGCGTCCCGCTCTTGGCCGTCACCGTGATGGCAAAGGCCTCGACCGGAGCTTGCGTCGTGGCGAGCACGTAGCCGAAGGCGCCCATCAAAGCGACATCGACTTTGTTGCTGCGCATGGCTTCGATCGTCGCGTTGTAATCGGAGCCGACGAAGACCTCGGTCTTCATGTTCAAGGCTTTGCCCACCTGGTCCATCACGTCCTTCGACTGACGGACCACGGCACGCGCATCTTCGGCGGGTATGAGACCCACCTTGAGCACCCCAGGCTCGGCAAGGCCGTCCGATTGCGCTGAGGCCACAGTAACGGTTGCGCTGAGCAGCAAAAGAGCAAGACCAAGCGCCTTCCTGTCGGGCATGTTCCTTCCCCTCCTCATTTGGTTGAATTGGACTGTCGTTACGCGCACCGAGCGCCACCTGAGAGGGTGATGATAACACAGTTCGTGAACCCGGAAATCGGTTGCTGGCGGTCCCATTCGCTGGGTGTTACGTTTAGCCGCGACAGAGAAGCGCTCGGCACGCGCGGGGGAAACGCAACATGAGCAGCCGTTCTGGTTCGGCGATCAGCGTCAATGGTGTGCGCTACCGGTGGCCGGATCGACCGGTCGTGGTGGTGTGCAACGACGGCGGCGATCCCGCCTACATCGAGTCCGCGCTGCGCGAGGGCGCCGTTCCAACCATTGCGCGCTTTATGAAGACCGGCTTTTCAGCCATTGCGCAATGCGTGATCCCCAGCTTCACCTGTCCCAACAATGTATCCATCGTGACCGGCAGCCCGCCGTCCATCCACGGTATTTCTGGAAATTTCTATCTCGAGCCGCAGAGCGGAAAGGCCGTGGTGATGACCGGGCCCGAGCTGATGCGCTCAAGCACGATTCTCGCCGAGTTCTCGCGCCACGGCGCCAAGGTCGCTTCCGTGACCGCGAAGGACAAGCTGCGCCAGCAGCTCGGCAAGGACATGGATATCGCGGCTGGCAACATCAATTTCTCGTCGGAGAAGGCCGATCGCTGCACGAAACGCGAGCATGGGATTGAAAACGTGCTCGAGCTGGTCGGCATGCCGCTGCCGGATATGTATTCCCCCGAGCTGTCGCTGTTCGTGCTCGAGGCAGGCATCAAGCTTCTTGAAACCGAGATGCCGTTGGTGATGTATCTGTCCCTCACTGATTACATTCAGCACAAATACGCGCCGGGCGAGCCGGAAGCGACGCGCTACTACCGCAACATGGACGGTATGCTCGCCCGGCTCGATGCGCTCGGCGCCGTGATCGGACTGATTGCCGATCACGGCATGTGCGACAAATCGAATCCCGATGGCTCGCGCCGCATCGTGTGGCTACAGGATGCGCTCGACCGCGAGCTGGGCAAGGACACGACAATCGTGATCTGCCCGATCACTGATTATTTCGTTGCCCATCACGGCTCGCTTGGCAGCTTCGTGCGCGTCTATTGCCGCGGCCCCTCGCCACAAACGGTGATGGACATCGCGCGCAGGCTTCCGGGAATCGAGGCGGTATACGACAAAGCGACGGCGGCGCGCCTGTTCGAGCTGCCAATCGACCGGGAAGGGGACGTGGTCGTCATTAGCGATGCCGGAACCTGCATCGGGACGACGCCTTCAGCGCATGATCTGTCCGGGCTTGAGGGACACGCCTTGCGGACGCACGGGGGCATTGCGGAGAGCCGCGTCCCATTCATCCTCAACTGTCCGCTGAACGAGACCTATGCGGCGCGCGCCGCGCGCGGCGGTCTACGCAGTTTTCACATCTTCGATTTCGCCATTAATGGTGTGAGTAGCGATGGCAAGCTTGCCCAAACAACGGCGGCCGAGGGCGCGGTCGCATGACGCGCGCCGGCAAAGCGGCAGTCTACGAGGCGCCCAACACGCCTTTCGTCATCAAGGAATATCCGCTGCGGCCGGTCAAAGCCGACGAGGTGCTGGTGCGCGTGAGCATGTCCACCATTTGCCGCTCGGATATTCACTCCTATGAGGGTAAGCGGCCCAATCCGCATCCCGGCATTTTGGGACACGAGATCATCGGCACGATTGTCGAGCTTGGAAAAAACATTGCCAAGGACATGCGCGGCGACCCGCTGAAGATGGGCGATCGCATCACCTGGTCCGAATATTTCTATCACGGCGAGTGCTACTATCGCGAAATCCATGACATGCCCCAGAAGTGTCACGGCGTACGGAAATACGGGCATGATCTCGTTGCCGATGACCCGCACTTCCTCGGCGGTTTTGCCGAGTATTGCTACATCCTGCCCGGCACCTGGATCCTGAAACTGCCGGACGAACTGAGCGATGAGGAGGCGACCCCGATCAACTGCGGCGTTGCCACCATGGCCTGCGTCACCGAGGCCGCCGAGATTGCGCTCGGCGACGCGGTCGTGGTGCAGGGGCTCGGGCTGCTTGGCCTCTACGGCTGCGCCATGGCGAAAGCGCGCGGCGCACGCCTCGTGGTCGGGCTCGATGCGGTCGCCGGCAGGCTCGCAATAGCCAGGAAATTCGGGGCCGATCATGTCTTTGATGTCAGCCGCATGAAGCCGCAAGAAGCCGTCACCGCAGTGCGCAAACTCTGCACCCCGGACGGCGCCGATGCCGTGATCGAAGTATGCGGGGTGCCCGAGGTGATCCCGCAGGGGCTGGAAATGCTGCGCGTCGGCGGCCGTTACGTGCTCGCCGGCCTCGTCAGTCCCAATGCCAATGTGACCATTGACGCCAATATGCTCGTGAAGAAATGGATCAGGATGCGCGGCATCCACAACTACCATCCGCGCCATCTCATTGCCGCGCTGGATTTCGTCAGCGCAAACCGCAGCCGGTTCCCATTCAAGGAGATCGTCGACTCCAAGTTCTCGCTCTCCGATCTTGGCCTCGCTTTCAAGCGCGCATCCGAGCGCAGCGTGCTGCGCGCAGCCATCGTGCCTTGATGCAGGCACCGCGGCTCGATTTCACCCCCAAGGGGCTCTACATCGGCGGCAAATGGGTCGATGCCGCCGCTGGCAAGACCTTCGAATCCGTCAATCCCTCGACGCGCGAGAAGCTTGCGGATCTCCCGCTGGCGGGCGAGCGGGATGTCGACCGGGCGGTGAAGACGGCAAAGGCCGCGTTCGCCGAGTGGTCGCGCGTGCCGGGACGGGAGCGGGCGCGTGCGCTCGAGCACCTCGCAAGCCGTATCATCGAGCACGCAGAAGAGCTCGCGCTCATGGACAGTCTCGACTCCGGCAATGCCATTGCCGGCATGCGCGGGGACATGACCTGGACTGCCGACTCGCTCAACTATTTCGCCGGATTGATTACCGAGATCAAAGGCGAGACTTCCTCGCAGGGGCCGCGCCACCTCAACCTCACCCGGCGGCAACCTTATGGGGTAGTCGCCAAGATCAACCCATTCAATCATCCGTTCCGATTCTGCGCCGAGAAAGCCGCTGCGCCGCTCGCGGCGGGCAATTGCGTTATCATCAAGGGTTCCGAGCAGGCCCCGCTTTCGAGCCTCCGGCTCGCTGAGTTATGCGACGGCATCTTCCCGCCTGGCGTGGTCAACGTCATCACCGGCGATGGCGCGGTCGGCTCCGCCCTCGTGCGTCATCCGGACATCCAGCGCATCGGCTTCGTGGGCTCCGTGCCCACCGGCCGGGCCATTGCGCGGGATGCAGCAGACGGACTGAAGAAGGTGACATTCGAGCTCGGCGGCAAGAACCCCATCATCATTTTTCCCGATGCGGATCCGAAAAAAGCGGCCGCCGCCGCCATCAAAGGCATGAACATGAACCGGCAGGGGCAGTCCTGCAGTTCAACCTCGCGCGTGTTCGTGCATGCCTCGCTGCATGAACCTGTACTCGCGGAGCTGGTCAGGCTCGCCGAAGCCTTGCCGGTCGGCATGCCCTGGCTCGATAAGAACGAAGTCGGTCCCATCGTCTCGCAGCGGCAATTCGATCGCGTAATGGGCTTCATTCGGTCGGGCATCGAGGACGGAGCAAAGCTAACCACTGGCGGGGACCAACCGAGCGATGCGACGCTTCGGCGAGGCTGGTTCGTGGCGCCTACCGTCTTTGACGGCGTCACTCCGCAAATGCGCATCGGCAAGGAAGAAATTTTCGGGCCGGTGATGTCGGTCATGCCTTGGAGAGACGAGCAGGAAATGCTCGAGCGCGCGAATGCGCTCGAATACGGCCTCACCGCCGCGATCATTACCAATGATCTGAGCAAGGCGATGGAAACCGCCGAGCGGGTCGAAGCCGGTTACGTGTGGATCAATTCCAGTGGCCGCTATCTTGGCGTGCCCTATGGCGGCTGGAAGCAGAGCGGCATCGGTCAGGAAGAATGCTTCGACGAGCTGTTGAGCTACACGCAGATCAAGAATATCAACATGCGCTGGTAGCGACCGGCAGCGAACGGAACTTTCGGCGCCTGATTCGATAATTAGATCCCGGTTCCAACAAACTTTGCTGCCGGAACATTTGCAGCGGTTCCCGGTTGCCAATCAGGCCAACCAAGAAGGAGCCGGTTTATGAGAAACACTCTGTTTGCAATGACCATGGCGGCGGCTG
>JBEVJT010000150.1:0-8203 GCA_040510075.1 Xanthobacteraceae bacterium
AAGATCCAGAACGAGACGTTCAACGTCGGGTTTCAGAATCTCTCGCTCATGGAGATAGCGGAGCTGGTGCGGCGCGTGGTGAGCGAGGAGATTCCGAACCGGAAAGGCGTCGAGATCGTCACCACGCCCACGGACGACATTCGCTCCTATCACATCAATTCGGAGAAGATCAGGCGCGTCCTCGGTTACAACCCGCGCCGCACCATCGAGGACGCGGTGCGCGAGCTCACGCGCGCCTTCGTCGCCAACAAGGTCCCCAACAGCATGGAGGACGACCGCTACTACAACGTGCGCCTACTCAAGCGACTCAAGGCGGCATAGCGGCCTAAAGCGGATGACGAGCAAGCCCGTTGCGGTTGTCACGGGTGGCGCCGGATTTATCGGCAGCCACATGGTGGATGCGTTGCTCGCGGACGGATACGCCGTCCGAGTGATCGACAATCTGGTCGGCGGCCATCGCAGCAATCTCGATCATCAGAAGGGCAATCCCGATCTCGCCTGCTACTGGCAGGACATCCGGCAGCTCGAGCCGGGCTCACGCATCTTTGCCGGCGCGCAGTATGTGTTTCATTTCGCCGGCATCGGCGACATTGTGCCATCGATCGACGAGCCCATCCCCTACATGGAGACCAACGTCCAGGGCACGGTGCGCGTGCTCGAATGTGCGCGGCAAGCGGGCGTACAGAAGTTTCTCTATGCCGCGTCTTCCTCCTGCTATGGCCTAGCGAGTGTCCCGACTGCCGAAGATCATCCCATCGCACCGCAGTATCCTTATGCGCTCTCGAAATATCAGGGCGAGCAGGCGGCGTTCCATTGGCATCATGTTTACCGGCTCCCGGTGAACTCGATCTGCATCTTCAACGCCTATGGCCCGCGCGTGCGCACCACGGGCGCATACGGCGCGGTGTTCGGCGTCTTCTTCCGGCAAAAGCTTGCGGGAAAGCCGTATACCGTCGTGGGGGACGGCACCCAGCGCCGTGATTTCGTCTATGTGACCGACATCGCGCAGGCATTCCTCGCCGCCGCACGAACGCCCGTGAGCGGCGAGCGCTTCAATGTGGGCGCCGGCAATCCACAGCCGGTGAACAAGCTTGTGGAAATCCTCGGCGGCGAAGTCGTATACATTCCGAAGCGTCCCGGCGAGCCCGACTGTACCTGGGCCAATATAGAAAAAATTCAGCGCGCGCTGGGCTGGCGGCCCACCGTCGAATTCGAAGCCGGCGTGCAGCGCATGCTTGCCGACATCGAGCTATGGCGCGACGCCCCGCTATGGGATCCGGAGTCGATTGCCCGCTCGACCGAAAAGTGGTTTAGGTACCTCGGCGAGCGGCGGGGCTGAAAGGATGGGGAGGGCGGCATGCTCGTATCTTTGACCGAGCGCTATCGGCACAAGATCAGGACGGCGGAAGAGTTGCGCACCCTGGTCGGCGCTCGGCCGCGTGCCAAGAAGGTGATCATGTGCCACGGCGTATTTGACGTCGTGCATCCTGGTCACGTGCGCCATCTCGTCTATGCGAAGTCGAAGGCTGACATTCTCATCGCGAGCCTCACCGCCGACCAACACATCACCAAGGGCGTGTACCGCCCGCACGTGCCGCAAGATCTGCGCGCCGTGAACCTCGCTGCGTTCGAGATGGTCGATTATGTTGTGATCGACGAGCGCGACAAGCCGCTTGAAAACATCCGCCTGATCGAGCCCGATTATTTCGCCAAGGGCTTCGAATACGGCGGCAACGGACTTTCCGCAAAGACCGCCGAAGAGCTCGCCGTGATCCAGTCCTACGGCGGCGAGCTGATCTTCACCCCGGGCGACATCATTTATTCATCAAGCGCGCTCCTCCGCCAGGACGAACCCGACGTTCGGCATGCGAACCTGCAAATCCTGATGGAGCGCAACAACATCGATTTCGACATGTTGCGCCGCGTGATCGACGACATGCGCGGGCACCGCGTGCACGTGGTCGGCGACACCATCGTCGACAGCTACACCTATTGCGCCATGATCGGCGGACAGACGAAGACACCGACGCTTTCCGTCGCATTCGAGCGGAAGGTCGACTTCGTGGGCGGCGCGGGCGTCGTGGCGAAACACCTGATGGCCGCCGGAGCGCAGGTCACCTTCTCGACCGTGCTGGGCAACGATCCGCTCAAAGACCTTGTCATCGATGATCTGAAAACCGCCGGGGTCGAGCTCAACGCGGTGATCGACAGAACGAGGCCGACGGTAAACAAGAATGCCATCGTCGTCGGCGGTTACCGGCTGTTGAAGGTTGACACTCTTGACAACCGCTCGATCTCCGATGACGTGCTCGCGAAAATTCAGTCGCGCGTGAACAGCCAGCCGGTCGAGGCGGTGGTCTATGCCGATTTCCGGCATGGCATCTTCAACAAGCGCACCACTCCCAAGCTGATCGAAGTCATTCCGCAAGGCGTCTATCGGGTGGCCGACAGCCAGGTGGCAAGCCGCTGGGGCAACATCACCGAGTTCATGGACTTCGACCTGATCACGCCCAACGAACGCGAAGCGCGCTTTGCCGTGGGCGATCAGGACTCTGGCGTGCGCCCCCTCGCCTCGCTCGTTTACGATCAGGCGCGCTGCAAGCTCCTCATCCTCAAGCTCGGCGAACGCGGCGTGCTGGCCTGCCGCGACAAGGAGCACTATTCGCTCGACAGCTATTTCGTCATCGACAGCTTCGTCGACCGGCTCGTGGATGCGGTGGGCGCCGGCGACGCGCTCCTCGCCTACTCCACCCTCGCCATGCTCACCTGCCGCAACGATGCCGCCGCCACCATCCTCGGCACCATGGCGGCGTCCTGCGAGTGCGAGTTCGACGGCAATGTCCCGGTCACGCCGGATCACGTGCGCGCCAAGATCGATGCCGTTGAGCGCGAGCTGACATTCCAGTAATCCCTCCTGCATGCGCGTGGTGGTGGCGGGGCTCGGAGTCCAGGGCTACAAGCGACGCGCGGTAGCAGGGCCCGATTTCGTCGCCTCCGTCGACCCGGTCAATGCCGAGGCTGACTATCGCCGCATCGACGACATTCCGGTCGAAAAATATGATGCCGTGCTCGCCTGCATTCCCGATGCGCCCAAGATCGCCGTCCTGAACTATTGCGTGAAGAACAAGAAGCATATCCTTGTGGAAAAACCACTTTATGCTGAGCGTGTGGGCGGCATCATCGACCTCGAACAGCGCGCGCGCGACGCGGGCGTGGTCTGCTATACCGCCTACAACCACCGGTTTGAGCCGCACTATGTTCGCATGCGCGATCTCATCGCCAGCCATCAGCTTGGAAAGATCTACAGCTGCCGCATGTTTTACGGGAACGGTACCGCGCGCCTCGTGCGCGAGTCCGTCTGGCGCGATCAGGGCGCGGGCGTGCTGCCCGATCTGGGCTCGCATTTGCTCGACACCTGCCGCTTCTGGTTCGGCGACATCCCTGATGATTTTTCGGTCGTGAGCGCGCGCGCCTTCGAGAACCGCGCGCCCGATCACGTAGTCATTCTGAGCGCGGGCGGCGCCCTCCGCATCGAACTCGAAATGACGTTGCTGATGTGGCGCAACCATTTCACCTGCGACATCCTCGCAGAAAAGGGCAGCGCGCATATTTCATCGCTGTGCAAATGGGGACCTTCCGTCTTCACGCACCGAAAGCGTGTCCTGCCCAGCGGCCGCCCGCCCGAGGAAAGCGTTACCCTGGTGCAGGATGACCCCACGTGGGCGCTCGAATATGCACATTTCAAGAAACTATGCGCCAGCGGCACACCGACTGACTTGTCCGAGGATGTTTGGTTGCATCAGGCGCTCGAGCGCATCGGGAACGATGCGATAAGCATCGCCAGGAAGGCCGCGTGAGCGCTCCCATCGTCGGCTTTGCCGGGATGACGCATCTCGGGCTTGTTTCGGCGACCGCCGTCGCGAGCCGCGGGTTTCAGACTATTTGCTACGACGCCGATGACTCATTGGTTCGACGACTAAAGTCGCGCGATTTGCCCGTAAGCGAGCCTGACCTCGCAGCGCTCATGCAAGCCAATGGAGCGCGCCAGACGTTTACGGGTTCGGCAGGCGATCTCAACCGGTGCGACGTTGTCTATATCGCCGCCGACGTCCCGACGAACGATGCAGGCGAAAGCGATCTCGGTGGCATCCGAGTGCTCATCGACCGCATTGTGCCGGTGCTCGCGACCAATACCGTGCTGGTCGTGCTCTCGCAGGTGCCGCCCGGGTTCACGCGCGCCCTGTCCGCTCCCCCGCCCGAGCGCCGCTACTATCAGGTCGAAACGCTCGTGTTCGGCCGCGCCGTGGAGAGGGCGGCGAAGCCCGAGCGCTTCATCGTCGGCTGCGCCAATCCGCGCGAGCCGCTGGATGCGCGCCTGCGAGGGCTTCTCGAAGCGTTTGGGTGCCCCATCCTGCCGATGCGCTACGAGAGCGCAGAACTCGCAAAGATTTCCATCAATGTGTGCCTCGCGGCATCGATCAGTGTGGCCAATACGCTTGCAGAGCTCTGTGAGACAGTGGGTGCCAACTGGTCGGAAATCGTGCCCGCGCTGAAGCTGGACCGGCGCATCGGGCCGGACAGCTATCTTTCCCCTGGCCTCGGCATTGCCGGAGGAAATTTGGAGCGCGATCTCGCGACGATCGTGGGGTTCGGCGCTCGGCATGGAACCGACACGGCTGTGGTGGAGGCCTTTCTCGGCAACAGCCGCAGGCGGCGCGATTGGGCGGCCAGTACCCTGAAATCAACTTTGCTGCGCGAAAAGGCAGATCCAGTCGTGGCCGTATGGGGACTCGCATACAAGGAAAACACCCACTCCATTAAAAACTCCCCTGCCCTAGCAACCATCTCTCAGCTGCCTCCTGGGGTCACGGTACGCGTGCACGATCCAGTCGTGCCGGCGAGCGCCGCCGGCCACCCTCGCGCTGAGGGGTGCCCTGAGCCCTTGGAGGCGGCCAGGGGTGCCGATGCCCTCATGATACTTACTCCCTGGCCCCAATATCGCGCTATCGCCCCCTCCGAGGTCGCCCGCAGCATGGCGGGGCGCCTCCTGCTTGACCCGTACCGGGTCATGGATCCGGAGGCTTCGGAAGCAGCCGGGCTGCGCTACTACACCCTCGGACGACCGGCACCCCAGGCGCGCGTCGGTTAGCCATGCTGCAGCACCTCAATCAAAGCCCGTCCCTTACGGAACGGACCGTTGTCGTCGGCTCCGGGGGCTTCGTGGGCGGCGCACTGATGCGACGCCTGCAGGCGGCCGGGGCCCCTGCCCTGGGGCTCACCCGCAAGGAGATCGATCTGACTGGGCGCGGGGCCGCCGAACGGCTCTCAGACCTGCTCAGAAGCACGGACGCGGTTGTGGCCGTCGCCGCGCGCGCGCCCTGCAAAGACATGGGCATGATGGTCGAGAATATGCTCATCACCCGAGCCATCACCGATGCGCTCGCGAAGACCCCCGTGGAGCATGTCGTGAACATCGGCTCCGATGCGGTCTATGCCGACGGCCCTGTCCCGCTGACGGAATCCACCCCTACCGCTCCCACGAGCCTGCACGGAGCAATGCATCTTGCGCGCGAGATCGCATTCACGAGCCTGATCAAATCGCCCCTCGCGCTGTTGCGACCGACGCTCATCTACGGCGCCCAAGATCCGCACAACGGCTATGGCCCCAACCGGTTTCGCCGACTTGCCAACGCGGGTCAGGAGATCGTGCTGTTCGGAGAAGGTGAAGAACGCCGTGATCACGTACTCGTCGATGATGTCTCCGAAATCATCCTGCGGGTGCTGCAGTGGCGCAGCACGGGCGTGCTCAATGTCGCCAGTGGCGAGACCCATTCGTTTCGAGAAGTGGCCGAGCTCGTGATGGCGCGCGCTGGACGAACTGTTTCGATAAAGTCCAGTCCGCGCAGCGGCCCCATGCCGCACAACGGGTATCGCCCCTTCGACATTTCCGCCTGCCGTGCGGCGTTTGCGGATTTCACCTACACCGCGCTCCCGGAAGGGATTGCGAAGGCGCAGCGCGAGCCCGCGAGGGCCTGATGCCAGAGCTCGATCTCTTGCGGGCGCTTCCTCGCGTCAAGCGCAACATCCAGAAGCGCAAGGAGGCGAAGGACCCCGCGGTGGTCGCCATCTCCAAACAATATGGCGAGATGTATTTCGACGGGCCGCGCGAATACGGGTATGGCGGATACCGCTATGACGGCCGCTGGCTGCCGGTGGCGCGCGACATCATCGATCATTTCGGTCTCAAGCCTGGCATGCGCGTCCTGGACGTCGGATGCGGCAAGGGATTTTTAGTGAAGGATTTGATGCTGGCGTACCCTGGCCTCGAAGCGTTCGGGCTCGACATTTCGCTTTATGCTCTGATGCATGCCGAAAGTGAGGTGGTCGGACGACTCCATCTCGGCACCGCTGAGAAGCTGCCGTTTCCGGACAAGAGCTTCGATTGCGTGCTGTCGCTGAACACCGTGCACAACTTTCCCCGTGCGCGCGCCATCAAGGTCATGCAGGAAATCCAGCGAACGTCCGGCGGACGCGCCTTCGTGCAGGTCGACAGCTATCACACGCCGGAACAGAAGGAGATTTTCGAGAGCTGGGTGCTCACCGCAGAGTTTCACGATTACCCGGCAGGATGGGTCGAACTCTTTCGCGAGGCGGGCTATACCGGCGACTACTACTGGACCATCATCGAATAGCGGGATTGGGGAACTAAAGAGTCATGGCGGGAAAGACGTACGCAATCCTTGGCGGCGGCGGCAGCTTCGGCATTCACGCTGCATTCTATCTGCTCGACTATGCCAATCCGAAGAAGGTGATCGGCATCGGCCGCAATCCTTTGCGGCCCGAGCCGTTCTCGCTCGCAATCGATAAGCGCGAGGGCTACGAGTATCACGCCCGCCACGTCACCCATGAGCTGGACCTGCTGCTCGAGCTGCTCGATCGCGAGAAGCCGGAGGTCATCGTGAATTTCGCCGCGCAGGGTGAAGGCGCCGTTTCATGGAAGCACTCGTGGCGATTTTTCGAGACGAATTCCATGGCGCTCACGCGTCTAGTGGAGGAGCTGATGAAGCGCGACTGGCTCGAGCGCTTCATTCAGATCGGAACCTCCGAGATGTATGGCTCGGTCGAGCACGCAACCACGGAAGACGAACCGATCAAGCCGACAAGCCCCTACGCGGCCTCGAAAGTCGCGTTCGACATGTATCTCGACTCCGTTCATCGCTTCCTGAAATTTCCCATGAACATCATTCGACCATCGAATGCTTATTGCCCGGGCCAGCTGCTGCATCGGGTGATTCCGAAAGCCATCTGGTGCGGCCTCACCGGAAACAAGCTGCCACTGCATGGCGGCGGGCGGGCGGAGAAGTCGTACATTCACGCCCGAGATCTCGGCCGCGCCATTCACCTGGTTTCGGAAAAGGCGCCGCTTGGCGTCACTTATAATGCGGGCCCGGAGAGGCCCACCTCGATCCGCGAGGTGGTCGAGCGCTGCGCCAAAGCGCTGGGCATGCCGTTCGAGCAGCTTTGCACGATGTCTGCTGATAGGTTAGGGCAGGACTCACGCTACTGGTTGGATTCCACCCGCATCAAAAGGGATGTGGCGTGGGAGCCGAAGATCGGATGGGATGAGGGCTTGGCCGAAATGGTGGAATGGGGCAAGCGCTACCTTCCCGCCATCAAGGATTGGCCGACCGAGTATGTTCTCAGAGCGTGAGTGACATGAGCGTGCAGGCACAACGCGTGGCCCCTCTTCGCCGCAATCGCTTCGATCTCGTGGCCGCGCGCCAGCGCTGCCGCACTTACCGGAGACGGATCCTGGACATCTCGCAGCAGGTCAGTGCGCTGCACGTTGCCCCTGCCTTCTCCTGCACCGAGATCACCGACCTGATCTACAACGGGCTTATGCGGCGCGAGCCGAACGGCGAGTACCGCGACGTGTTCCTCATGTCCAAGGGGCACGGCTGCATGATCCAGTACGTGATCCTCGAGGAGCAGGGCGTGCTTTCGCGCCGAGATCTGGATCTTTACTGCAAGCCGGCTGGCCGTTTGGGCGCGCATCCCGATTATGAAACGCCAGGCATCACCGCATCAACCGGCTCGCTGGGACATGGCCTGGGCATCGCAACCGGCCAAGCCTATGCGGAGCAGCTCAAGGGCACTGACGTATTGGTTTACTGTCTTCTTTCAGACGGCGAATTTCAGGAAG
>JBEVJT010000151.1:0-6189 GCA_040510075.1 Xanthobacteraceae bacterium
CAAATCGAGGCAGGCGTCGCGCAGTTCGGCAACCGATGCAGGCATGATGAAACTCCAGCACATCCGCGCGTCCCGGTAAAAGAGCCTATGAAGGAATGGTCCGTCATTCCGGCCGAGGCCGGCACGCGCCGACGAGCTAGCGAGTATCCGGCGCGCGCACCATAAATAGAGGTGCCGCGCTGGCCGCTCGCTTCGCTCGCCAGCGCGGCTCGGCCGAGAGCCGGAATCCATAACCCCAGGCCTGTGGTTATGGATTCCGGGCTCTCCGCTCCGCGGCGCCCCGGAATGACGGACCATTCCAAAATGAAAACAAACATAAGTGCGATAGCCGAATGGCTCCGTCGCGTGGGGCTCGATGTGAAGATCGCCATTCTTTTCTGCACGCGGTTGCCGCTTTCCCATTCGACCGCCATTGAGGGACCGGACCTTGCGCGGGCAAGCTGGGCGATGCCTGTAGCCGGCGCCATCGTCGGCGGAATCGGCGCGCTGGTTTATGTCATTTTCTACAAGCTCGGCCTCTCTTCGCTGACCGCCGCTGCCCTTGCGCTTGCGGCGACGCTTTTGACAACCGGCTGCATGCACGAAGACGGGCTCGCCGACACCGCGGACGGATTTGGCGGCGCGCAGGAACCCGACCGCAAGCTCGCCATCATGCGCGACAGCCGCATCGGCACTTATGGCGCTTGCGCCCTCGCCGTCTCGATCATGCTGCGCTGGAGCGCGCTTGCTGACATTGCCGATCCCCGACCCGTTGCGCTGGCCCTGATAGCGGCTCATGCCGCGGCGCGTGGGGCGTTGCCCTCGTTCATGCGACTCGTGCCATTGGCGCGCGCGGATGGGCTCGCTGTCGGAGCCGCCGGAGTGTCTTGGGAAAACGGCTCGATCGCGGCTGTTCTTGGGGTGCTTGCACTTGCGGTCGCGTTCGGCCCGCTCAGAGCCGCCGCGGCTTTTGTCCTCCTGCTCATTGCCGCGTTTGCGATGGCGCGGCTCTGCCTCAACCAGGTGGGCGGGCAGACCGGCGACGCGATCGGCGCCTTGGAACAGATCAACGAGATGCTCATCCTGATCACCGCGGCGATTGTTTTCGCCGCGTAGCAACACGCGCGGCGTGCGCGCATGACTAAGCCGTGTCATGCTGATACTCTTCGAGCATGGAACTCACGCACGAGGACGTAAAGAAAATCCTCGAGATCATCGACCGCACCGAGCACCTTGACGAAGTCGAGCTGGAGTTCGGGGAATTTCGCCTGCACGTGCGACGCGGCAAGGCAGATGCAGAGAGGCCCCTTGCCGCATCCGCTGCATCGGTACGGCCGCTGGAGCCGGAAAAACCGCCCAACTTGGCGCCGGATCGCACCGAGCCTGCACTTGCCGACGGTGAGATCGCGATTCGGGCGCCCATGCTCGGCACGTTCTATCGTGCGTCCGCGCCGGGACAGCCGCCGTTCATTGAGGCGGGCCAGCTGGTGAAAGCCGACGACACGCTCTGTCTCATCGAGGTTATGAAGCTGTTCAACTCGATCAGGGCAGGGGTCGATGGGACTGTGCGCAGCATATTGGCCGAGAACGGAAGCCTCGTGGAATACAATCAGATCCTGTTCGTCATCGCGCCATCAGCCGATCAGGCGGGCGCCGACAGTATGAGCGTGCCCGAATAGGCGGAGATGGCCGCAAGCATTACTATCGTCGATCAGACTTTCCGGGATGCGCACCAGTGCCTGTGGGCGACGCGGATGAGCACGGCCCATATGCTCCCTGTGGCCGAGCGCATGGACCGCATCGGCTTCGCGCGGATCGAGGCGATTGCGGCTGTTCAGTTCGACGTATGCGTGCGCTTTCTGAAAGAGGATCCGTGGGAACGCGTGCGGCTCCTTCGGGAGCGCATCGACAAGACGCCGCTCAGCTCGTTTCTGCGTTCCAAAAACATTGTTTCCTTCGACGTTGTCCCTGACGACGTGGTGGCGCTTTGGGTCGAGCGTCTCATCGCCAACGGCATTCGCGAGATCGGCTCCTTCGACGGCCTCAACGACGTGGACAACATGCTCACGGCGCTCACCGTCGCGCGCAAGCTCGGCGCCCGAACCATCGGCGCGCTGTCCTACAGCCTCTCGCCCGTGCACACGGATGCGCTGTATGTGAAAACCGCAAAGGAGCTGGTCGAGCGGGGCAATGTCGACGCGATCTGGCTGAAGGACGCCGGCGGGTTGCTTACCATCGACCGCATCCGCACTCTGGTGCCGGCGATCAAAGGCGTCATCGGCAATGTGCCCCTGGAGCTGCACAGCCATTGCCTTACCGGCGTTGCGCCTCTCGTTTATCTCGAAGGCGTAAAAGCGGGAGCCGATTGCATCCACACGTCCATCGCGCCTTTGGCCAACGGCGCGGCCCAGCCGGCGATGCAATCCATGGTGCGCAACCTGCGTGCCCTCGGCTGTCCCATGCACCAGGACGATACGCTCGCCGACGAAGTGGGCGATCACTTCCGGCGCGTTGCCGAGCAGGAGGGAAAGCCGCTCGGGAAGGTGCTGGAATACGATGCCTTTCATTACGAGCATCAGATCCCGGGAGGCATGCTGAGCAATTTCAGGATGCAGCTTGCGGAGCTGGGTCTTTCCAGCAAATTCGACGAGCTGCTGCATGAATGCGTGCGGGTGCGCAACGAGCTCGGATACCCGATCATGATCACGCCCTTCGCCCAGTTTGTCGGCACGCAGGCGGTGCTCAACGTGGTGCACGGCGAGCGCTACCGGCATGTGCCGGACGAAGTGAAAAAATATGCGCTCGGCTATTTCGGCAAGCTGCTCGCGCCGATTGAGCCTGATGTCCTCGACCGGATTGTTGCGAACGGCTCGCCGCACATCGCGCTCAAGCCGGAACCGCTGCCAGGCAGGGTGGACAGCCTGCGCAAGCAGTACCCGAACGCGAGCGACGACGAGCGGCTATTACGCGCGATGTTTGCCGGCGGGCAGGTGGATGCGATGCTCTCTGCCGGCCCGACCGGGACGGATTACCAGTTCGAGCTCCCGCTGGTGCGGCTGGTGCGCGAGCTTGCATCCCGCCGCATGAGCCGCATCCACCTCAGCCGCAACGGGGGGCCGACATTACGGCCCCGCGTCGCGCGTACCGAGGCTGCCGACCTTTCAGGAGAAAGCCCGCCGTGATGGAAAATGTCGAGGCGGTAGAGCCGCTCCCTCCCATAGCCGCCGCGCGGTGGCGGAAGCTGTCCACTTCGCTTCCGACCGTCCTGTGGAATATCGGTGTATTGGTTGCCGTGCTGGTGATCTGGCAGCTGATGACGATCGTGATTGCGTCGCGCTTCTTCCCGGGGCCGCTTGCAATCGTTCAGTCGTTTGTCGAGCTGGCCGAGAACGGAGATACAGGCGGCCACACGCTGTGGGAGCATTCGTGGGCGAGCCTCTATCGGGTGCTCGTCGGATTTGGGCTTGCTGTGATCCTGGGCGTGCCGCTGGGGCTGCTCATGGGGCTTTACCCGGTCATCTATGCGCGCACGCGCGCGGTGCTCGAGCCGTTCCGATTCATCCCGCCCATTGCCTGGATCCCGCTCGCCATCATCTTCTTCTCAGGCCTTGCGCGCTTTGCCTTTCTGATATTCCTGGGCGCATTCTTTCCGATCTTCACCAATTCCGCGGTCGGGGTGGCCCGCGTCGAGCCTATTCATCGCAAGGTCGCCATGGTCTATGGGGCGAGCAAGCTGTGGATCTTGCTGCACGTGGTCATTCCCACGGTGCTTCCCGACATTCTCGGCGGCATGCGGGTCGCGCTCGGCGCGGCCTGGCTGACTATCGTGGCCGCGGAGCTTGCCGGCGGAATTTCCCTTGGCCTGGGGCGGATGATGACAAACTACGCGGAACTTGTTCAGATACCCCCCATCATCGTGGGCATGCTGATCATCGGAGCCATCGGATTTCTCATGAACGAGGCGTTGCTGCTCACCGAGCGGTATCTCTTTCGCTGGCGCTGGCAGGTGAAGTTGTGAGCGCGCAGGCGACATCGCAAACGGCGGCTCCCGCGCTGCGCGCCCAAGAGAGCGCAAAAGTCGCCGCCACCGACGTCTCCCATCGCTTCGGCAACTTTCTGGTGCACGATCGGCTGCGTTTCTCGGTCCAGGAGAACGAGTTCCTGTGCATATGCGGGCCGTCGGGCTGCGGCAAAACCACGCTGCTCGACATGCTTGCCGGAATCCTCATGCCGTCGCAGGGGCGCATCCTCATCGACGGCAAGCCGGTCGATCCCAAGCGCGACAACATCTCCTTCGTATTCCAGGAGCCTTCGACGTTTCCGTGGCTCACGGTGTGGGACAACATCGCGACCGGGCTGCGTATAAAGAAGACGCCTGCCGCGGAGGTGCGGCGCAAGGTCGAGGAGATTCTCGATCTGGTCGGGCTGCACGGGTTCGAAAAGCACTACCCGCATCAGATCTCAGGCGGCATGAAGCAGCGCGTCGCCATCGCTCGCGCCTTTGCGACCGATGCCGATGTCATTCTGATGGATGAGCCGTTTGTGAGCCTGGATCAGCCGACGCGCGAGCGAATGCAGCGTGAAGTGCTGCAGATCTGGGAGCACCGGCGCCGCACCGTCATCTTCGTGACGCACAATCTCGAGGAAGCGGTGTTTCTGGGTGACCGCATCATCATTCTTTCCGCCAAGCCCGCCCGCATTGTTGCCGATGTGCCCGTGCCGATCACGCGGCCGCGCGATCCGCTCGCCGCCGAGTTCACGCAGCTGCGCGCGAGGTGCGCAGGCGTGCTGCACGAATTGCACACGAGCCCGGGCGACCGGCGCTCGCAAACGGCTGCATGACTGGAGAATGCTTCTGAGCTGAAATACCGGTTAGGAGGAAACCATGAAAAAGCAGGTAAAAAAATTCATCCTGGAGGCGCTGATCGTCTGCTTCGCGCTGGCCGTGGCCAGTGTTTCTGCAAGCGCGCCCGCGCTCGCGCAGGGTGACAAGATCACGACCGTGCGCCTGGCCGACCAGCCGGGAGCCGAGGTCGATTACGCCGCCGTCTGGCTTGCCGAGCTGCTCGGCTATTACGAGAAAGAAGGCATCAAGATCGATCGCAGGACCTATCCGAATGGCCCCGCAGGGCTTCTCGATTTCGCCAGCGGGGCGATTGATGCGGAAATGGCCGCGATCGTTCCCTTCATGCAGTTTGCGGCACGCGGCGGGGAATTCAAACTGGTGATGTCGCTCACGAAAGGAAATGCCGCGCTGGTCGGAAAAAAGGAATACAAATCCTACAAGGATCTCAACGGCAAGAAGGTAGGCACGCCGGGGCTCGGCACCATTCATGACGCCATGCTCGGATACGCAGAGCAGAGCCAGAATCTGAAATTCGATCGCGTGTTCGGCAAGATCACCGATATCGCCGTGATGATCGAGAAAGGCGAGGTCGAGGCCTTCATCGGCTGGGAGCCGGCCTCGGCGCAAGCCATCGCGCAGACCCCGCAGCTTCTCCACTATATCGCGCAGCGCCCGCCGATGCCCAACGCGGAAAGCCTCAGCCTCATCTTTCAGCCGAAGATCGCCAAGGAGAATCCCGATCTGATCGTGCGCTTCCTGTCGGCAACGTTGCGAGGCATAGAGTTCATCAAGAACAATCCGCAGGAGAAAACGGCGGAACTCATTGCAAAAAAAATGAATAATCCTGCTGCAGTACCGGTCGTGCTCACCGCGCTGGGGTCAGTGACCCTGACCGACCCGCGCATCGACATGCCTTCGACGCGCATCCTGCTGCAGACCATTGCCAAGCAGGGCAAGATCCCGCCCGAGCTGGTTACCGACGTGGACGGCTGGGTCGGCAAATATCTGGATTATTCGTTCCTCGACAAAGCGCAGGCCACGCTGAAGCAGAAGATGTAGCGGCACCATTTTCCTCTGCGAGCGCGAAGCGAGGGAGCGGAACCGCGTGAAGGAGCCGCGCTAGCCGTTAACAATGGGAAACAAACCGCGTGCCTCCAGCGGAAGCGATGTGACAGCTCTCCTGGAGGCAACGCACAGGCGCGAGCGGTGCGGTCTGCCCCAACACTGGGGAACAATGCCAAGCCCGGTGTCTTCCGGCACGCCTGCGCGAGAGCGGGATAGCTTTTCTTTGAATCGCTATCCTGCCTTAGCTATTTTGGTGGAGCATGGTCTTTTCCGAAAACCGGTTTCCACTTTTCGGGATC
>JBEVJT010000152.1:0-8218 GCA_040510075.1 Xanthobacteraceae bacterium
TGCATGGCGGACCTGCCCCTCGATTTCGGAACGCTAGAGCCCTACGGCTGCTTCGTGGGCTCCCACGCGGTGGTAATCCTCTCGGACCAGGACGATATGAAAGCGGTGGCACTCAACCTCATGCGCTTCTTCGAGGACGAGAGTTGCGGGCAATGCACGACATGCCGCGTCGTCACCGTAAAGGCCGTGAAACTCATGGCGAACGGACCTTGGGACAAGGATCTTCTGAACGAGCTTTCCGCCGCCATGCGCGATGCCTCGATCTGCGGGCTCGGCCAGGCGGCGCCCAACCCGCTGACCTGCGTGATGAAATATTTTCCCGACGATTTGAGCACGCCTCTCGGCGCGTGGTGAAACAATGAGCGACGAAAAAGCGCCGGCACCGGTGGGCTACGGGCACGAAAAAAAAGGCACCACGATGGGAGACGCGGTGGCGCAGCCATCGCAGTTCGGCCCCGTTGAAAAAGAGAACGGGCGCATCCGCTTCACGCTTGACGGGCATGAAGTAGAGGCGCCCGCAGGCGAGACCATTTATCAGACCGCGCAGCGCTGCGGCGTCGAGCTGCCGCGCCTGTGCTACTCGCCCGAGCCTGGATACCGGCCCGATGGCAATTGCCGCGCCTGCATGGTGGAGATCGAAGGCGAGCGCGTGCTTGCGGCAAGCTGCATCCGCACGCCCACGCCGGGAATGAAAGTCCAAACCCAGACGCAGCGGGCGAAGACCGCGCGCAGGATGGTGCTCGAGCTATTGCTCACCGATCAGCCCTCGCGCGCGATCGCCCACGACCCGGCTTCCCATTTCTGGCGCACCGCCGACGCGCAGCATCTGGCAAAGAGCCGATTGCCGCGCCGCGGCGCACCGATCGCCGACCGCAGTCATCCGGCGATGGCGGTCAACCTCGATGCCTGCATCCAGTGCACTCTGTGCGTGCGCGCCTGCAGGGAAGTGCAGGTGAACGACGTGATCGGCATGGCGGGCCGCGGGTTTTCCGAAAAGATCGTGTTCGATTTCGACGACCCGATGGGGGCTTCGACCTGCGTCGCCTGCGGCGAATGCGTGCAGGCCTGCCCGACCGGCGCACTGATGCCCGCGACCCTGGTCGACGAAGCGAATGTGCGCACTCAGTTCGCCGACCGCGAAGTGCACAGCGTCTGTCCTTATTGCGGCGTCGGCTGCCAGCTGACTTATCACATCAAGGACGACAAGCTCCTCTATGTCAGCGGACGCAACGGCCCCGCGAACCAGCAGCGCCTCTGCGTGAAGGGCCGCTTCGGCTTCGACTACGTGCACCACCCGCATCGCCTGCGGCAACCGCTCATTCGCAAGGAGGGCGTGGCGAAAAACGCCCACGATGTGGTCGATCCAGCCAACCCGTGGACACATTTCCGTCCCGCCACTTGGGAAGAGGCACTCGACCGCGCGGCTTCGGGGCTCAAGAAGATCCGTGACCGCGACGGCGCGCGCGCTCTCGCGGGCTTCGGCTCGGCGAAGGGCACCAATGAGGAAGCCTACCTTTTCCAGAAACTGGTGCGCGCCGGCTTCGGCACCAACAACGTCGATCATTGCACGCGGCTTTGCCACGCCTCCTCGGTCGCGGCGCTGCTTGAGACCATCGGCTCGGCGGCGGTCACGGCGATATTCAACGAGTGCAAGAACTCCGACGTCATCATCGTGATCGGCGCCAATCCGGTCGAGAACCATCCGGTCGCCGCGACGTTCTTCAAGCAGGCGGCCAAGCGCGGCGCGCAGCTCATCGTGATGGACCCGCGCGGCCAGGCACTCAAGCGCCACGCGACCCACATGCTGCAGTTCAAGCCCGGCGCCGACGTTGCCATGCTCAACGGCATCCTCAACGTCATCGTCAGCGAGCAGCTCTACGATCGCCAATACGTGCAGGCGCAGACGTCGAATTTTGCCTCCCTGGCGGAGCACATCAAGGATTTCACGCCGGAGGAGATGGCGCCCATCTGCGGCATTCCGGCCGAAACGCTGCGCACCGTGGCACGCGCTTATGCGCGCGCGCGCTCAGCGATCATCTTCTGGGGCATGGGTGTCTCGCAGCACGTGCACGGCACCGACAATGCGCGCTGTCTGATCGCGCTGGCGCTCATCTGCGGGCAGATCGGCCGCCCGGGCACGGGGCTGCATCCGCTGCGCGGACAGAACAACGTGCAGGGCGCTTCCGATGCCGGCCTCATCCCGATGTTCTTCCCCGATTACCGGTCCGTCGAGGACGCCGCGATTCGCGCGAATGTCGAGAAAGTCTGGGGCGCGCGCCTCGATCCCAAGCGCGGGCTCACCGTCGTCGAGATCATGCAGGCGGTCCACAACAACGTGATCAAGGGCATGTACATCATGGGCGAGAATCCGGCGATGTCGGACCCCGATCTCAACCATGCGCGCGCGGCGCTGGCGCATCTCGAACATCTGGTCGTGCAGGATCTTTTTCTTACGGAAACGGCTTTCCACGCCGACGTCATTCTTCCCGCCTCAGCATGGCCCGAGAAAGACGGCACGGTGACCAATACCAACCGCCAGGTGCAGATGGGGCGCCGCGCGTTGCCGCTTCCGGGCGAAGCAAAGCTCGACTGGTGGATCATTCAGCAGATCGCGCGCCGCATCGGCCTGCCCTGGAATTATCAGCACGTCAGCGAGATCTATACCGAGATGGCGTCCTTGATGCGTGCGCTGAACAATATTTCGTGGGAGCGCATCGAGCGCGATAGCGCGGCGACCTACCCGTCCGACGCGCCCGACAAGCCCGGCCACGACGTGGTGTTCGGCGATCGATTCCCCACGCAGGACGGCCGCGGCAAGCTCGTCCCTGCGGCGATCAGGCCGCCGGACGAACGACCGGATACGGATTTCCCGTTCGTGCTCACGACGGGGCGTCAGCTCGAGCACTGGCACACCGGGGCGATGACGCGCCGCGCGTCCATGCTCGATGCACTCGAGCCCGGTGCGGTGGCCAATCTCTCGCGCGGCAGCCTTCAGAAGCTCGGGATCAGACCAGGCGAGCTCGTGCGCGTGTCCACACGCCGCGGCAGCATCGAGCTCGCCGCGCGCCAGGACGACGCGATCCCTGATGGCGTCGTGTTCATTCCGTTTGCATTCTTCGAGGCTGCGGCCAATCTCCTCACCAACCCGGCGCTCGATCCATTCGGAAAGATTCCCGAATTCAAATACTGCGCCGCCAAGGTCGAGCCCGTGCAAGCGCCCGTCCCCATCGCCGCCGAGTAGCCTCCGTCGAGCGCGTATGGCGTGCGCACCGGGGCGCTGGTAAGTTGCGGCCCAAGCAACACCGCTGGTGAAACCGGGGAGGGAGGAAAACATGGCACAGCGAAAATCGCTCAACGTCAACGGCAAGGCTGTCCAGATCACGATCGATGATCCGGAGATGCCGCTCCTTTACGCCCTGCGCGACAACCTCGGGCTGCATGGGCCGCGTTTCGGCTGCGGCCTTGCGCAATGTGGCGCCTGCACGGTGCACGTCGATGGCAATGCGGTGCGCTCCTGCTCCGCGCCGCTCTCGACGATCACTTCACAACAAAAGATCGTCACGCTCGAAGGCCTCGGTACGCCGCAAAAGCCGCATCCCGTCCAGCGCGCATTCATCGAGGAGCAAGCGGTGCAGTGCGGCTACTGCATCAACGGCGTGATCATGGAATCCGCCGCCTTCCTCGCCGCGAACAGGAAGCCCAGCGAGGCGCAAGTGAAGGAGGCGCTTGCGAATAACCTCTGTCGCTGCGGGACCCACGCACGCATCGTCAAAGCGGTCATGCGCGCGGCGCAGACGTGAGGGAGGCGAGCATGAATATCGAAATCACGCGACGCGAAATCCTCAAGAGCGGCGGCGCCCTCGTTGTCAGCTTCTCGCTTGCGGGCACGCTCGATCAGGCGCTGGCGCAAGGGGCGAAGCCGGTAGCGCTGACTGAAGTGGATTCGTTTCTTGCAATCGATCCCAAAGGGATGGTCACCGTCTATTCCGGCAAGGTCGATCTCGGCACGGGCGTAGCAACCGCCCTTCCGCAGATCGTCGCCGAGGAGCTGGATGTTCCGCTCACCGCCATCAGGCTTGTGCAGGGCGACACCGCGCTCACTCCTGACCAGGGCACGACCTGGGGAAGCCTGTCCATACAGCTCGGCGGTATGCAGCTGCGCAACGCGGCCGCCACCGCCAGGGGCGCGCTGCTCGACGAAGGCGCCAAGCGTCTGAACGCGAAAAAAGGGGACCTGAAAGTTGTCGATGGCGTCATTACCGCCGGCAATCGGCGCGTCAGCTATGGCGAGCTGATCGGCAACAAATCGTTCAATCTGAAGCTCGATCATACCAAACCCGCGGCCAGCAAGGACCCGAAGGATTACAAGATCGTCGGCAAGCCCGTTTCGCGTGTGGATATTCCGCCGAAGGTGTTTGGCCAGTTCACCTACATGCAGGATTTCCGCGTGCCCGGCATGCTGCACGGCCGTGTCGTGCGGCCGCCGGCATTCGGGGCAAATCTCGAGAGCATCGACGAGAGCTCGATCAAGGGCATCGCCGGAGTGGTGAAGGTCGTCCGCCAGGGCAACTTTCTCGCCGTCGTTGCGGAGAGCGAGTGGAGCGCCATCAAGGCGGCGCGACAGCTCAAGATCTCGTGGTCGAAAGCGGAGACGCTGCCCGACCCCGCCAGGCTCTGGGAGCATGTGCGGCAAAGCAAGGTGACCAAGGACGAAGTCACCAGTAATGTGGGCAACACGAGCGAGGCGCTCGGAAAGGACGGCGCCAACCTGGTGAAGGCCACATATGACTTCGCCATTCATACACATGGGTCGATCGGCCCCTCCTGCGCCATTGCCGAGTTCAAGGACGGCAAGCTCACATCGTGGTCGGCCTCGCAGGCGACTCACAGTCTGCGCAAGCAGCTCGCGACGATGTTTGCGATGCCGCCCGAGAACGTGCGCTGCATCTACATCGAGGGCTCCGGCTGCTATGGCCGCAACGGGCACGAGGATGCGGCGGCGGACGCAGCGCTGCTCGCCAAGGCTCTGGGCCGGCCTGTGCGCGTGCAATGGATGCGCGAGGACGAGCACGGCTGGGACCCGAAGGGCCCGCCGACGCTCATCGACCTCCGCGCCGCGCTCGACGAAGAGGGCAACGTGCAGGCTTGGGAATCCGAGTTCTTCGTTCCCCTGCAGACGCCGGGCGGGTTCAATGTCCCGCTGATTGCGGCGACACTCGGCGGCATGCCGGCCGATGATCACATCGCACCGGGCAACATCTTTCAGAACTCGGCCATCCCGTACAAGTTCGCCAATATCAAAACGCAGCTGCATCGGCTCGAGAACACGCCATTCCGCCCGTCCTGGATTCGCACGCCCGGGCGGATGCAGAACACCTATGCGAACGAGTGCTTCATGGACGAGCTTGCGGCGGCGGCAAGCGCTGATCCCGTCGAGTTTCGCCTGAAATATCTCGATCCAGCGGACAAGCGCGGCATCGAAGTGCTCAGCCGCGTCGCGGCGCTCGCGAAATGGGAGAAGCGGCCCTCCGGGAAGGCGGATCAGAGCGGTGATGTCGTAAAAGGCCGCGGCGTCGCCTATTGCAAATACGAGCTGGTGCGCACCTATATCGCCGCAGTGGCAGACGTAGAGGTGAAGCGCTCGACCGGAGACATCCGGGTGACGAAGTTCTATCTAGCGCACGACTGCGGCCAGATCATCAATCAGGACGGGCTTAAAAATCAACTCGATGGCAACATCATTCAGACCATCAGTCGCACGCTCCTTGAGGAGCTGAAGTTCAATCGCTCCATGGTGACGAGCCTCGACTGGGAGAGCTATCCGATCCTGCGCTTCCCCGATATTCCCGAGATCGTCTACGATCTCATCGACCGGCCGAACGAGAAGCCGTGGGGAGCGGGCGAGCCTTCTGCGGCGGTCGTGCCCTGCGCCATCTCCAACGCGGTGTTTGACGCTCTCGGCACGCGCATGCGCTCGGTGCCGTTCACGCCCGACAAGGTGCGCGAGGCCATGAAACACGCGGCATGACGAACAACTCTAACCTGGCCTGTGATCCCGCCCCCGCATGGGGAGGATGGCCGCCACAGGCGGCCGGGCGGGGGCGAACGTGACAGATTCCGCTCTCGTTGGCTCACATCGTATGGCTGATCTCACGTCCGAGCCTGCAAAATCCCCACCCGTCCTCGCTTCGCTCGGTCACCCTCCCCGTGGGGGGGAGGGATTAGGTCCAATTCGCCACGACTGGACGCGTCCTGAGATCGCCGCCCTCTTCGCGCTGCCGTTTCCAGAGCTGATCTTTCGCGCGCAAACCGTGCACCGGCAGCACTTCGATCCGCGGCAGGTGCAGATTTCGACCCTGCTGTCGATCAAGACCGGCGGCTGCCCCGAGGACTGCGCCTACTGTCCGCAGAGCGCCCATTACGTGACCGGCGTGCGCGCCGAGAAATTGATGCATGTCGACGCGGTCATTGCCGAGGCGCGCGCCGCCAAAAGCGCCGGCGCGAGCCGGTTTTGCATGGGCGCGGCCTGGCGCGAGCCGAAGGAGCGCGATCTTGACCGCGTCTGCGAGATGGTCTCTGCCGTCAAAGCGCTTGGCCTCGAGAGCTGCGCCACGCTCGGCATGCTCACGCGCACGCAGGCGCAAAAGCTCAAGGGCGCCGGCCTCGATTACTACAACCACAACCTCGATACGTCGCCCGAATATTACGGCACGATCATTACCACGCGCACGTACCGCGACCGGCTCAAAACACTTGAGTACGTGCGCGCGGCCGGGATTGCGGTGTGCTGCGGCGGCATCGTCGGCATGGGCGAGGATGTTGATGACCGCATCGGTCTCATTATGACGCTCGCGAACCTGCGGCCGCATCCCGAGAGCGTTCCCATCAACATGCTTGTGAAGGTCGAAGGCACACCCATCACCGGCGCCGATCCGGTCGATGCGCTCGACTTCGTGCGCACCATCGCGGTCGCGCGCATCACCATGCCAAAGTCCGTCGTGCGCCTCTCCGCCGGACGCGAAGACATGAGCGACGAGACCCAGGCACTCTGCTTTCTTGCCGGCGCGAACTCGATCTTCTACGGCCCGAGGCTTCTTACCACGTCCAATCCCGAACCCGACCGCGACACGCACCTTTTCGCCAAGCTCGGCCTCGCCCCGATGCGATAAGGGGTGCTCAATGCACCGCGGCTGCCGGGCGCGGCATGATCGCGCCGCGATGGCGAATGACTTGTGCCGCCAGTGAGTGCGCGGCGCCGGCCGCTTCGTTCGGCTGCTTGCCGGAAAGCCGCGCTGCGATATAGGCCGCGTTGAATCCATCTCCGGCAGCGGTGGGATCGACCGGCACCATTACTTCCGGCACTGGAACGAATTCGCTTTGTCCGCTCGCCGCCACCAGTGCGCTGTTGGGACCGTTCTTCACCACGATTTCCGGAATGCCGAAGGCTTGCAGGCGCTGCACTGTGGCTTCAGGGCTGGGGTCTCCCCACAGCACCGCTTCATCGTCATACGCCGGCAGCGCGATATCGACGCGTTTGAGCGCTTCCATGAACACCGTGCGGGTGCGCGAGAGATCGCCGCGCCAGCCGTGCGGCCGGAAATTCGGATCGAACACGATCTTGGCGCCGTGCCGGCGGATGGTCTCGATCAGGGCGAGAAATCGCCCGAGCCCCACGTTCGAGTAGAGCGAGAGCGTGATGCCGGAGAAATATACCAGCTTCGCCTTGCTCACGCCTTCGGCGATGCGAGCCCATTCCGGCAATTCAAACAGTTCGCGTGCCGGCGATTGGCCGCGCCACTCGTACGACTCGCGCGCGCCCGCGGTATCGGTATCGACGAGGGCGAGCCCCGGAAGGCGGCCGCGCATGCGCAGCACGAGATCGCTCGCCACGCCTTCCGCTGCGGCGAGCGCAAGCAGCGCGTCCGAATAGATGTCGTCCCCGAGCGCGGTCGCAAAAGCCGAAGCAATGCCGGATCGCGCCAGATAGACGGCAACGTTGAAAGTATCGCCCGCGCAGCCAAGCCCGAAGCGGCCGTCCCCGCCGCGCACGAGCTCGATCATCAGCTCTCCCACCGTGATGACGCGCCCTTGCTGCTCAGCCATGCTCGTACCTGCAAATCCTGAAGGATCACGCACCGATCAGATGTCGCGCGCGCGCCGATAGAGATCGTGCGTAACTCTGTAGGCATGGAGCGCAGCAGACAGATAGTTCGCCTCA
>JBEVJT010000153.1:0-5121 GCA_040510075.1 Xanthobacteraceae bacterium
AGCGCGAGCACGCCGCCGCCAAAAGCGCAGCCCACGAACCGCAGGGTGACGGAAGCTGAACGCGGCAGTCTCCAGGCGAAAACGGCCACGCCGATATGCGCCCCCGCATGGACCAGATGCGCCCCCGCATGGATCAGGGTAGGGAGCGCGGTATTCAATGACCAGTTCGCATGCACGCGCTTGCCGGCCCTGACCAGAAGGAGCGCAAGAGCGCGTTGATAATACGCGGCCCGCAACGCAGTCGTGCTCCCTCGTCCCGAACGGAATGTTCGCCGGGGCAGCCAGGCCACCGCCGAAAGAGCGCGACCAGGACGCCTCAGACTCCCGTAAGCGATCATGCAGAATCCCCCGTTCCCCCCGGCAGAGCTCGCCGATTCGGCAAACGCACAACCGCGACACGGCGCGCGCTGCGCCGCTTCGTTTCAGTCAGACGAAAGGAGTAATGCCCCGATCCGACAAGAATTATTCCCCGACCGGGAGTTGATTGGACAATTGGGGAGAAAAATTGACGCCGCGGCGATCAATCAGGGCGAGCTTTGGGCTGGCGTGGAAGCGGCTACCAGACCAGCTGCCGCATCACCGCCTTTGGAAACAGACCGTTGGCCGCGAACACTCGGGCAAGCGTGTCCGGATCCGGGTTCTCGCGCCCGCCCAACTCCTCGGCATGAATTCCCGCCGTGATAAACAGGCAATCGATGCCGAACGCGGCTGCACCTTTGAGATCCGTGCGCACCGAATCGCCAATGGCCAGGATTTTGCTGTGAGCAGGACGACTTCCGCGCGCGTTCGCCGCAAGCTGCAGCGCCTGTTCGTAGATCGGACGGTGCGGCTTGCCGGCATAGATCACGTGACCGTCGGCGGCAGCGTAGAGATCTGCAATAGCGCCGGCACAATAGACGAGCTCCGGACCACGTTCGACCACGACATCGGGGTTGGCACAGATCATCGGCAATTCGCGTTCGCGCATGCGCTCGATCAGCTCGAAATAGTCCTGGGGTGTCTCGACCCTGTCGTCCACGAGACCGGAGCAGACGCAATAGTCTGCCTGTTCGATAGCGGCGAGAGGAGCATCGAGCCCATCGAATAACCCCACATCGCGCTTTGGCCCGATATGAAAAACGCGCTGGCCAGCACGCGCGGCAATCAGCGCGTGCGTGACGTCGCCTGAGCTGACAATTCCATCATAGGCCGAATGGGGGACGGCGAGGCGGTCGAGCATGGTGCGCACTACGACCGCACCAGGGCGCGGCGCATTCGTGATCAGGACCACGGCGCCGCCTTGCTTGCGGAACGAACTCAGTGCTTCGCAAGCCGAAAGGTTTGCGGCGACTCCGTTATGAATGACGCCCCATACGTCGCTGAGGACCAGCTCGTAATCGAGCGCGATCTCAGCAAAATGCCGGCAGAAGACTGGAACTGAGACGGACACGACTCGCTCGTCTCGTGCTCGCGCGGTTCAACCGCTGTTGGCCGATTCGGGGACAACTGTCGCAACCCCCTCGCCACCTTTTGCATCGGTCTCACCGGACGCGCCCTCCGTTCCGAGGCTTGCATCAGCAGCCCCGGGAGTGCATTCCGGCAGCGGTTGCAAGGCTTCGGCGCGCACCGGACGCGGCGGCGAGAACAAGAAGCCTTGTGCATAGCGAACGTCGGCGTCGATCAGATCGACGACGCTTACCTCGAGTTCAATCCGGTCGGCAACGAGATCGATGCCGAAGCGGCCGAGGAGATTCGACAGCTCAGCCGGCGCAATACCGGCAAGAGGAGCAGGTGCGCGTTTGAGAATCAACGAGGCCGGTACCTTGACGAAGCGAAAGCCGCGGCTCGCCAAATCGCCAGGGTCTAAGCGGAAATCCGTCACGTTATCAACGGAGAAGCGAAAGCCACGCTGAGACAAGGCCGCGAGCGCCTCCTGTTCGAGGGGACCCATGCGACGGACCGCGGCAAGTGTGAATTCCAGGATCAGTGACGGCGCAAGTGCGCGATTAGCATCCAACAGGTCGAGAAAATCAGACCGCGAGGGGGCATCGGCAAAAGTCGCGGCCGAGAGATTGCAGAACAGTCCGATTTCGCGATCCTTGGATAAAAGGCGGCGCGCGATCTGCACGCATCGGCGTGCGACAAGACGGTCGATCGCAGGCATCAATGCGGTGCCCTCCGCCACGCTAATGAACTCCCCGGCGGAGAGCACCTCGCCCTCCACCGTGCGCATGCGTGAGAGCGCCTCGTAGAAGCGCACTTTGCGCTGCGGCAAGCTCACGATCGGCTGCAGGTATAAATCGATCCGATTTCCATCGAGCGCGTCACGGATCGCAACAACATCGGGCGGCGATTTGAGGGGGAGCGCGCTGGCAGCAGCAGCTGAGTCCATTTGGTTCGGCGCGGGGCTCGGCTCGGCAGCGGCGGCTTGCGCCGCCGCACCCGACGCAAACGCGTCGATCGTATTCTGTTGCGTGGCCAGCGTTTCCGCGAGCCGTTTGACCAGCGTGCCGAGCTCGCCCAGTTCAATGGTCAGCGGATCGGTGACAGCTCGCGTCTGATCGACTGCACTGCCGACTTTTTCCTCCATGGCGGCCAAGCGGCGCCCCATTTCGGCAACCTGGCGGGAGAGATCGGCATGACCGCGGGCAAGATCGGCAAGCTGGCGGCCGACCATTGAACGTAAACCGAGCCGGTTCGCTGCAATATTGTAAAGCGCTAGCGCCGCCAGGGTTGCGGCTGCCAGCATTCCTGCCTGCGAGCTGTTCAAATCGAAATATAGAAAGCCGATCGCGCCGGCGCTGCCCGCGATCAGGATCATGCATAACGCAACGAAAACGGCCGCAAGGCGCATCGAGCGTCTTCCCATCTACCGCTAAGCCTGCGGGCGATTCGCAGATATCGCGTCACGGTGACATGACCGTTGCCACGCGCGCAAGCGCGCCTGGCCGGTGCGGTGAACAGAATGAGCCTCGTGTTGCACCGGCGCGGATCCGCACTCCTAAACCAGAATTTGGCGCCTGAGCAGATGCTCGATCACCCGCTCGGCGAGCGTATCCGGCCGCTCACGATCACCCGGCAGGCGCAGATCGGCGCTTTCCGGGACTTCGTACGGCTGGTCGACGCCGGTAAAGTTCTTGATTTCTCCGGCCAGCGCGCGACGGTAGAGTCCCTTCGCATCACGGGCGATGCATTCCTGGAGCGGCGTATCCACAAATATTTCGATGAATTCACCCGGTGGCAGAAGCTCACGCACCATCCTGCGCTCGGCGCGGAACGGCGATATGAAGGCACAGAGTACAATAAGGCCGGCTTCGGTCATCAGCTTGGCCACTTCGCCGATGCGGCGGATGTTCTCAACCCGGTCCACCTCGGTGAAGCCGAGATCTTTGTTGAGCCCATGCCGGATATTATCGCCATCGAGCATGATCGTGTGCACGCCGCGCGCATGCAGACCCGATTCGACACAGTTGGCAATGGTGGACTTGCCCGCTCCGGAAAGGCCGGTGAACCAGATCACGGCCGGTCGGTGCTGCATCAGCTCGCTCCGTGCAGCCTTGCCGACCGTTATGTCCTGATGATGGATGTTGGTCGCCCGCCGCAGGGCAAAATCGATCACACCGGCAGCTACGGTTTCATTCGAATAGCGATCGAGCAGAATGAACGCGCCGGTGGTCCGATTCTCATCGTAGGAGTCGAAAGCGACCGGCCGCGCTACGGCCAGATTGCAGACGCCCACTTCGTCAATCGCCAACGTCTTTGCCGCGATCCTTGCAAGCGTATTTAGATCGAGCCGATATTTGAGGTCGGTGACGGTGGCCGGCAGCGTGTTGCAGTTGAGCTTGATCAGATAAGAACGGCCCGGCAGCAGCTTGTCGTGGGACAGCCACACGAGATGCGCAGCGAACTGGTCTGCAACCTGCGGCCGGGCGCGCGGCGCGACTAGGATGTCGCCTGCGGATACCTCGATTTCACTACCAAGCGTGACGAGAACCACATCCCCGACGCGCGCGGATTGCACCTCTGCGCCGGCGCAGACGACAGTCTTGACCTGGCTCACGTTCCCCGAAGGCACGACCGCGACTGCATCTCCAACCGAGACGCTGCCGCTCGCGATCGTCCCAGCGATGCCTCGAACACCGGACTTCGCGGCATCGACCCGCTGCGCCGGGAGGCGCAGAGGCTTGCCATCGGCATTCACTTCCAGATCTTGCAAATATTCAAGCAGGCATGGTCCCGCATACCAGGGGGTGCGTTCGCTTCGCGAGCCAACATTGTCGCCCTCGCGCGCAGAGATTGGGAAGACCGCGAAGGTCTTGCACCCCAGCTCGCGGGCGAAGCTTGCGAAGGCAATGGCCGTTGCGTCAAAGGCCGCTTGCTCGAATCCGACCAGATCCATTTTGTTGATCGCGAGAACCATACGCCTGATCCCGAGCACGCTCGCAATGAGCGCATGCCGCCGGGTCTGGCTCGGAATTCCGGTCCGTGCGTCAGTGAGCAGGAGCGCGACGTCCGCCTTCGAGGCACCGGCCACCAGATTGCTGGTGTCATGCTCGTGCCGCAGCATGTCGGCGACGATGAAGGCGCGGCGCTCGGTCAAGTTCTGACGACCGAGCAGGCGGTTGATCAGCGTGGATTTGCCAGTCTCGGCGGAGCCGCAGGTGAGCAGACGCAACGGCGGCCGATCGCTGCGACCGCTTTCCTCGATGCCGCGTTCATTGCCGCCCGCGGATGCCTGCGCGGGGTTCTCCAGCTCTGCTTCGCCCAATCCGCTATCCGTTTCAGAGCTCGCGGAAGTTCCAGGCGAGCGGGTCACTCGGCGGCAACGGCTCGCAGGCTGAGCGGCATGTCGAGCCGTTTCCAGGTATCCACCAGTGCCTGGGCTAGCGCGTCGATCAGTTCATCAGTGTGGAACGGCGTCGGCGTAATGCGCAGACGCTCGCTTCCGTTAGGCACCGTTGGATAATTGATAGGCTGAATGTAGATGCCATGCTCTGCAAGCAAGAGATCGGTCGCTTCCTTGCATTTTTCCGGGTCTCCCACGAGCACGGGAACGATGTGCGTCGTGCTCGGCATGACCGGCAAACCCGCTGTGCAGAGTACCGCCCTTACCTGAGCGGCCCGGTCCTGTTGGCGCTCCCG
>JBEVJT010000154.1:0-4979 GCA_040510075.1 Xanthobacteraceae bacterium
TGGGAGCGAATTTGCAGGGCCCTGGCTCGACATGGCCATTGGGCTGCACGAAGCAGTGGGGTTTTATTATTACCATCCGGGATGGCACGAGCCGGGCACGGGCATTGCGGTGGGCATCAACAAGGGTGTGTGGGAAAGCTTCAACCCAAGCGACCGGGATCTCATCGAGGCTGTCGCCGCAGCGGAATATGCCCGCTCACTGGCCGAGTCTGACATCAACAATGCGCGGGCCCTGCGGCGGTTGCGCAACGAAGGTAAGGTCAAGCTCGCGAAATTCGATGGGTCGGTGTTAGGCGCCATCCATGAAATCAGCAAAGAGGTCGTCGCCGAGATTGGATCGCGCGACGAGCTCTCCAAAAAAATTTATGCGAGTTATCTCCAGTTCCGCAACCTGATCGCAGATTGGGGCGAGATCTCCGGGCGTTATCTAAGCAGTCGCAGCCCCGCCTAACTGAATCGCAGCGCGAAATCCGGCGGCTTGTCTGATGCGAAAGTGTCCCGTTGTGCAGAAGCTCGGGTCGCCTTACTGCTGATCAGCTCAGCCGCCGGCTGTTGAGATAAGCGCGTTCGGCGATGTCGCTCCAGTTCATGATCAAGGCCCGGAACTGCTGATAGCTTGCGTAGATCTTTCTTGAAAGCTCATCAGCTGAGCCTGCCTCCGCAACGACATCCTTACTGATCGCCAGCAACTTTCGGAGAATGGCATCGTCGAATCTAAGAAGTTTTACACTCCCTTGTTGACGCAGTTTGTGCAGTGCCATCGCGTTGTTGGCATTGAACTCCGCGAGCGAGCGCGCGTATTCACAAGCAGTCACGTCTGCAATAACGCGCTGGTCATCGGAGCCGAGGCTCTCCCAAACTCCCTTGTTGATACCAAGGGCCGTGCCAGTACCCGGCTCGTGAAATCCGGGATAGTAGTAGTAGCTTGCAGCTTCATGCAGCCCCATTGCCATATCAAGCCATGGGCCAACCCATTCGCTTGCGTCCAAAGCTCCCGATTTCAGCGCCGGCACAATCTCGCTGCCCGGCAGAGTGACGACAATCGCACCTGTTCGCCGGAGTACTTCGGCCCCAAGCCCAGGCATGCGGTAGCGCAGACCCTTGAACTGATCCGACGAAGCGATCTCGCGCGTGAACCAGCCGCCCATCTGCGTGCCGGTATTCAGGCACAGAAGCGCCTTCACGTTGAATTGTCCGCTTAGCGTGTCCCACAGCTCCTGACCGCCTCCATAGTGGACCCACGCAAACAGCTCGTCCGCAGTGAACCCAAACGGTACGGCGGAGAAGAAGTTGAAGGCCGGCGATTTCTTTTCGAAATAATACTCGTCGGAATGATACATGTCGGCGAGGCCGGCACTGACAGCATCGAACGTTTCGAACGGGCGTACCAATGTTCCCGACGGGAAAACCTCGATCTTGATGCGCCCTTGCGTCACCATGCCGATGGTGTGCGCGAGGCGCACTGAACCGGTGTGAAGGCCGGGGGTGCCTTCAGGCCAATCGGTCACCATCTTGAGCTCTCGAATTCCCTGTGCGACGGCGGGTAACGGAAAGGCAAGCGTCGCGGCGCCGGCGAGAACATCGCGCCGTCTCATGAGACATTTCCCGGCGAGGCGGAATGCAGTTTCATCGGCTGCATTGCGGATTCTTACGCGAGACGGCGGCCATTGAGGTACGCGCGTTCCGCAATGTCGCTCCAATCCATGATCGACGTGCGAAACTGCTGATAACTGGCGTAGATCTTTTTGGAGAGGTCGTCGGTTGCGCCAATCTCGGCCACGACATCCTTCGTGATGTCGAGAAAGGTTTTCAATAAGGCATCGTCGAATTTCAGGATCTTGACGACGCCTTCGTCCCGCAGCTTGCGCAGCGCCAAGGCATTATTCGCATTGAACTCCGCAAGCGAGCGCGCATATTCGCCTGCAGCCATGGCTTCAATGACCTTGCGCTCGTTCGCATCCAGGCTCTCCCACATACGCCTGTTTATGCCGAGCGCCTGGGCAGCGCCGGGCTCGTGAAAGCCCGGATAATAGTAATAGCGCGCCACCTCGTGCAGTCCGAGCGCCATGTCCGCCCACGGTCCAATCCATTCGCTGGCATCAATGGCGCCCGATTTCAGCGCTGGCATGATCTCGCTGCCGGGCAGCGTCACCACGATTGCGCCGAGCCGCCTCAGCACTTCGGCGCCGGGCCCTGCCATCCGATACCGCAACCCTTTGAACTGCTCTGCGGAACCGATTGGGCTGTTGAACCATCCGCCCATTTGGCAACCGGTGCTCGTGCAGAGCAAAGCCTTGATGTTGAAGGGAGCGCTGAGGGCATCCCACAACTCTTGACCGCCACCTTGCTGAACCCATGCGAAGAGCTCATCGGCGGTGAAGCCAAACGGCATGGTGGCGAAGAATTGGAGGGCCGCCGATTTCTGCACGAAGTAGCCTTGGTACGTGTGGTACATGTCGGCGACGCCCGCCCCGACGGCATCAAACGTCTCGAACGGGCGTACCAGAGCGCCGGCGGGAAAGACTTCGATGTTGATCCGTCCCCCCGTCGCATTGCCGATCGCCCGCGCGAGACGAACCGCGCTGGCCTGATTGCCTGGGGTTCCTTCCAGCCAGTCGGTCACCATCTTGAGCTGCCGGACTCCCTGCGCGACGGCGGGAGCCGGGAAACGCGCGCTTGCACCGGCAGCCAATGAACCCATGCTGGCCAGAACAGCGCGGCGTCTCATGCGCGCTGCCCTCTCTGGCAGGGGCATTGCATCGACCCTTCGATCATCCCATGACCTCAACCCAGTCCGCGGCTGTTGAAGTAGGCGCGTTCGGCAATGTCGCTCCAATCCATGCTCGATTTGCGGAATTGCTGATAGCTCGTGTAGATGTTCTTTGAAAGATTGTCAGCGGAACCGATCTCGGCGACCACATCGTTGCTGATGCCCAGCAAGGCTTTCAGCAGCGAATCGTCGAATTTCTGGATTTTGACAGTTCCCGCGTCGCGCAGCTTGCGCAGCCAAAACGCGTTGTTCGCGTTGAACTCCGCGAGCGACCGCGCGTATTCGCAAGCGGCAACATCCTCAATGATCTTCCGGTCGCTCGGCGCGAGACTGTCCCAAACACCTTTATTTATGCCGAGCGAAAAGCCGGATCCGGGCTCGTGAAAGGCGGGATAGTAGTAGTAGCCTGCCACTTCCTGCAGACCCAATGCCATGTCGAGCCACGGCCCAATCCATTCGCTGGCATCGATGGCACCTGACTTCAGCGCCTGCATGATCTCCCCACCCGGCAGAGTGACGGCAAGCGCGCCCATCCGCCGCAGCACCTCGGCGCCAAGACCTCCCATGCGGTAGCGCAGCCCTTTGTAGTCCTCCGTCGACTTGACCTCGCGGACGAACCACCCGCCCATCTGGCAGCCGGTGCTGGTGCACAGGATTGGTTTGACATTGAATTGCGCGCTGACCGCGTCCCATAACTCTTGACCGCCGCCATAGTGAATCCACGCGAACAGCTCGTCCGCCGTGAACCCAAAAGGGACAGCGGCAAAGAAATGCAAGGCGCCTGATTTCTTTTCGAAGTAGCCTTCGAAGGAATGATACATGTCGGCAACACCGGCCCCCACCGCATCGAAGGTTTCGAATGCTCGCACGAGCGAGCCGGCCGGAAAAACCTCGATCTTGATTCGGCTGGTTGCTACACCGACCGTGTGCGCAAAGCGACCCGCGCTGGTATGAAGGCCCGGCGTTCCTTCCGGCCAATCCGTCGCCATCTTGAGCTGGCGAAATCCCTGGGCGATCGCGGGTGTCGGAAAGCTGAGGCCTGCACCCGCTGCCAATGGTGCCGCGCCAGCCAGAAGATCGCGTCGTCTCATGGAGTATCGTCTTTACGATACGTGCAATGGGCGTGCCCGGCGAGCTCTAGCCGATGCCATTCGACCACGTGCAACTGTTTACTGCAACAATCTGATCACGCTCGTGCTACTTTAGGCGCGGAGGAAAATCGGCTGAAGGTAAGTTGAACGTGAGCGCATCGGAAGCGGAAAATGCGGTCGTTCCGGCGCCGAAGAGATGGAATCTCGGCCTCCGCGCACGCTTGCTGCTCGCGTTCTTCGGCATCAGCGGCTTCTCGTTTCTGGCCGCGGGCGCCGGGATTTATGCTTTCCGCGAGGTAGGAGAGCGGCTCGATCTGATCGATGCACGGGTGCCGCAGGTCGTCAGCTCGATGGAAATCTCGCGTGCGGCCGATCGTCTCATCGCAGCGGCTCCCGCCCTGCTCGCGGCGGCGACAACCAAGGAGCACGACGAGGCGGCGAGCCGGATGCGGCCAGAAATTGACCGGCTCATTATTGGCTTGAACGATATTCTACGTGCCGGCACGGCCGGTGACGCCGCTGCAGCAATTGAATCACTCGTCGCCTCACTGCGCTCCAATCTGGTGGAATTGGAAGATTTGATGGGGCGGCGACTCAAGGCGAAGGAGCGGCTCGCAGGCATGCTGCAATCGGCCTTCCAAGCCAATCAAGAAGTGCAGCGGCTGTTTGCCCCCTGGCTCCAGGTCATGGAAATGCAGATCACTAGTTCGCTGCAAGAGGCAAAGAAACAAGGGGCTGAAGCAGGTTCCCAGTTGGGGCGCGACCTCGCTGGATTGATATTTCTCGAGCGCTCGGCGCAAGTCGCTCAGCGCGGCTTTCTTGCCGTCATTGACCAGCTGGTACAGACCGCCACGGTGGGCGAAAAGCAGCGCCTTCCGGTGGTGCAATTCCAGTTGCGCCGAAGTCTCGACGATCTCGATGCCAAAGCAAAAGCACTCGATCCAAAACTGCGCGCCCTCTTCACCGATCAGCTCGCGCGCGTGCGCACGATTGCCATTGGCCCCGACGCGATCCTTGCCGTTCGCGGCCAGGAGCTTGATCTAATTGGCAAGGCAGAAAAACTGATTGCCGAAAACGCCGATCTGTCGAAGCGCGCCACCGCCGCAGTCGACCGCCTG
>JBEVJT010000155.1:0-2857 GCA_040510075.1 Xanthobacteraceae bacterium
CCGGCGCGCCGCCTGACCGTTTCACGGCCGATGATCTAAACGGTACGATTCCAGACACGGCGCCGGACCATCTGCCGGGTGCGTTCCTTGACGACATTGACCGCTTCGATGCGCATTATTTCGGCATCGCGCCGCGCGAGGCGGCTCACATGGATCCGCAGCAACGCATGCTGCTCGAAGTGTCTATCGAAGCCATCGAGGACGCCGGACTGCTGACGGAGCGGCTGCGTGGTTCTGCCACCGGCGTATTTGCTGCAGTATATAATCATGACTTCTTGCGATATCAGCATGCCGATGTGGACCGGATCGTGGCCCACACCGTATCCGGCACCTCGCCTGCCATCGCCGCCGGGCGAATTTCGTTCCTGCTTGATCTGACTGGGCCAGCGATCATCATCGACACCGCATGCTCTTCATCGCTGGTGGCGGCGCACTTTGCCTGCATGAGCCTGCGCAACCGGGAGTGCGATCTCGCGATCGTCGGGGGCGCCGGTCTCATTCTAGGCCCGGAGACCTACCTGTCGCTGGGCAAGTGGGGCATGCTCGCGCCTGACGGCCGCTGCAAGACGTTTGATGCGCGGGCGGATGGCTTCGGGCGTGGGGAGGGTGGCGCCGCCGTCATCATAAAGCGTCTCGCAGATGCGCTGCGGGACGGCGACAGGATACGCTCCATCATCCGCGGCACGGCGATTAACCAGGATGGGCGTAGCACCGATCTCACGGCACCGAACGGCCTCGCCCAGCAGGATGTGATTCGTCGTGCGCTTCGTTCCGGCCAAGTGAGCGCACGTGATATCGGCTATATCGAGGCGCATGGCACGGGTACGCAGCTTGGAGACCCGATCGAGGTTGAGGCACTCACCGAAGTGCTAGGTGACCGCTCGAACGATGCCGTTCCTTGCGCGCTGTCGTCCATCAAGGCTAACGTTGGACATCTTGAGGCGGCCGCCGGCGTTGCCGGCCTGATAAAGTCAACGCTCGTCCTGGAACGTGCGATGATCCCGCCGCAGGCGCTGTTCGAAACACTCAATCCACACCTCGAGCTTGAGAGCTCGCGCTTTTACGTTCCAACGCGACAAACAGAATGGCCGCGCGGTCCCGTGCCGCGTCTGGCCGGTGTCAGCTCTTTCGGTTTCAGTGGTACGAACGCCCACGCAATCCTGGAGGAGCCGCCGCGGCTGCCCGCCGCGCCATCGATTGGGGCAGACAAGCCGAATCAGCAACATCGCCTGCTTGTCGTCACGGCTAAAAGCGAGGCCGCGCTGCAGAGCCTCGCGGAGCGCTATGCCGATCGCGTGCTGAGTGAACCCGACAAGATCGACGACATCTGCTTTACTGCGGCGCTGCGCCGCTCTCACCACGACCATCGCCTTGCCGTGGTTGCGGAGGGGGCGCCGCAGTTGGCGGAACGTCTGCGTCAGTTTGCGATCGGAGCGCACACTTCGGGCGTAGCGAGCGGACAGCGCCAGCGCGCGCGCGATCCGCGGCCGGTATTCGTATTCAGCGGTCAGGGTCCGCAATGGCCCCGCATGGGACTCGAGCTGTTCGAGGCTGTTCCCGTGTTCCAGGAGGCACTGAAGCAATGCGACGTTGCGCTGCGTCAGCACGGTGACATCGAGATATTGAAAGAATTGGCGGAAGGTGTTCCGACATCACGGCTCGCCGCTACCGAGATTGCGCAGCCTTGCATCTTCGCCGTGCAGACGGCGCTCGCTGCCGTTTGGCGGTCGTGGGGCGTAACACCGGCCGCCGTGATCGGGCACAGCATCGGCGAGGTGGCAGCCGCGCACGTGGCCGGCATCCTCCCGCTCGACGACGCGGCGCGGATCGTTGTGCACCGCGCGCGATTGATGCAGCGAGCGACCGGCTCGGGCCGCATGGCCTCGATCGAGCTGCCGGTCGCCGACGTCGAGACGCTGATCCGCGAAGCGCATCTTGGTACAGCCGTGGCAATCGCCGCGGTAAACGCTCCAGATTCGTGCGTGATTGCTGGCGCTGGAGATGCCGTGGATGCGATGGTCGCGGAAGTGCGCCGGAACGCGGCCGCTGCGACCGTATTGCCGGTGGACTACGCCTTTCATAGTCCGCAAATGGAAACCCACGCGAGAGATCTCGAGCAGCGGTTGACCGACCTCGCGCCGCGTCAAGGTGATGTGCCGTTTTTCTCGACCGTTACGGGCTGCCCCGAGAGTGGCGACAAGCTGGCCGCGGACTATTGGCGGCGCAACGTGCGCGATCGGGTACGCTTCTCGGACGCAGTTGCAGAAGCAATGTTGTCAGGACATCGCTGCTTTCTCGAAGTCGGTCCGCATCCCGTGCTCTCGCAGGCCGTGCACAAATGCGCGCGCGATGAGCTTGAGCCGCACACGTTCACATCGATGCGACGCGGGCAGCCGCAACTCGGTACCATGCTGCTCGGCATTGCCGGCCTGTTCGCCAACGGCTTGGAGCCCGAGTGGAAAGCGCTTCAGCCGCGCGGCAGCGTGGTTTCCCTCCCGCGCTACGCCTGGAGCGACGAGCGTTACCCTGTGCCGCGATATCGCGACACGATGCTTTCGGCGCCGCGCCGTGCCCGCGATCCGCATCATCCTATTCTCGGGACACGCGTGCCACTGGCGGGCGGCCAGCGCGTCTACGAGGGTACCCTTGCGATCGCGGACCTGCCGTACCTGCGCGATCACGTCGTCGATGGGCGACCTCTCGTGCCGGCAGCGCTTTATATCGAAGCCGTGCTTGAGCTCGCGGACGCATTATGGGGGCCAGCAACCAACGAGCAGGGAAATTGCTGCATTGAGTCGCTTGTCATCAATCGGGCCTTGATGCTGGACGGGATCAAACCCGTAAAGTTTCAAGTCGT
>JBEVJT010000156.1:0-5238 GCA_040510075.1 Xanthobacteraceae bacterium
GAAAAAGGTGGTCTTGCCAGATCCGTTTGGGCCGATGAGGCCGAGAATTTCACCGCGGTGCACGGTCAGATCGAGTGCGTTGAGCGCCAGCACGCCGCCAAAGCGCACCGTCAATCCGCGACAATCAAGCAGCCTCTCGCTCATGTAGCAGCAAAGATCGGCGCTCTCCCTCTCCCAGCCGAAGTCGGATTTATCCGACTTCGGCCGCTTAAAAGTGCCGAACTCGGGTAAACCCGAGTTCGGGTGGGAGAGGGTTGGGGTGAGGGGTTAAACTCTCTCAATACCATTGACCCCCTCACCTTAACCCTCTCCCCGCTGGGGAGAGGGAACAGACCGCGCGTGCGGCACTAACCGTGTCAACCAGCCCACGTTGCCGATGATCAGGTGCGGATCGAGGCGGCGGGTGCGCCGCGGCACCAGGCCGGCAGGGCTTGCCATCAAAATGATGACGACGAGAACAGCGAATATAAGCAGGCGGTATTCCTGGATGAACTGCAGCTTTTCGGGGAGCAGCACGAGAATTGCTGTCGCGGGCAGCGCGCCCCAGCGGTTGCCAATTCCGCCCAGGATGACCACGGAGACGAGCATCAATGAATCCGACAAGGTGAAATTGTTGGGCGCGATAAATCCCAGCATCTTGGCGTAGGTGGCGCCTGCGAGGCCGGCAAGGAAATTCCCTGCCGTAAAGGCGAGGATTTTCCAGAACCCGATGTTCACGCCAAACACCGCGCATGCGGTCTCATCGAGACGAACCGTGTCGAGCCAGATACCAACCCAGGAGCGATCGAGTCGCGATGCGACGAAGATCGCGACACCAAAGATCGCGAGCGAGAGCAGAACGTAATTGGCATAGAACGAGATCAGGAAGCTGCCGAGCCGAATGTCGTTGCTGAAATCCCAGCCGAAGAGATTGACGCCTGAGAGTTTCAGTCCCTGCGGGCCGCCCACGATCGGGGTGGCATCAAGAAAAACACCAAACATTATGCCGAAGGCGAGCGTCGTGAGGGCAGCATAATGCCCGCGGGTGCGCAGCACCGGGAGCAAAAGCAATGAGCCGACCAACACCGCTGCAACCCCTCCGCCGATGAGTGCGAGGAGGTCGGGCATCCAGGGCAACCAATTCAGCACGGCGGCCGTATAGGCGCCGGCGCCTACAAACCCGGCGGCACCGAAATTCGACACTCCTGCGTACCCGAGCTGAATGGTCAAGCCGATACAACAGCTCGCAAACAGGAGCACGGTGCTGATCATCAGGAAGCCGAAATTATCCTCGTGCAGCAGCGCGATCCCCGCAAGCGCTGCAACCAGTATTGCGCCGCCAACCGCGCCCGGATGCTGCTCGGCGGACCGCTCCAGTGCAGCGACCGCGCCCCAGCGCCTTGCCGCAAACCAGATCGCCGCGAAACCAAGGAGCATCGCGACGATGAGGCGCTGGTCCTCGACGGCCACAATGGCGCCGAGCATGCCGCTGCACAGGATCACGCCCGCAAGCACCGGCCATACGGGGGCTTTGACGGGGCTGCTCACACGCGCTCGCTCCTCGCTTCCGCCAGGAGTCCCGTGGGTCTCCAGGTGATCACCACGATGACCACGAGGAAAGCGAAGAAGGTCTTGTACTCGGTCGCCGCCGGTGCGAGCGCGACGGCGAGCGTCTGCAATCCGGCAAACAGATAGCCACCGATGATTGCGCCCCACAGGTTGCCAAGCCCGCCCACGATTGCGGCACTGAATCCTATGATGGCAAGGAGCACGCCCATCCCGTAATTGATCTCGCTGTAATAGAGCCCGTACATCACGCCGGCGACGCCCGCCGTAGCGGAGCCGAGCGCGAACGTGAGCCGCACCACGCGCCTGAAATTCATGCCCATCATCCGCGCAGTTTCCTCATCTTCCGCAACTGCCCGCACGGCGAGGCCGAAACGCGTGCGCGTGATCACCCAGTGCACGAGCGCAATCAGCGCAAGGCCTACGGCGAGCAGGATGAGGCCGTCGTAGCGGACGAAGGCGCGCCCGAAATTGATGCCGCCCGCAGGCAGCAGCGCTGGAAAACGCTGCGGATTACCGCCATTCGGATAGAACAGGCGCAGGCATTCGCGAATGACGGTGCCCAGCATCATGGTGAGCAGCAGGATGTTGAGCGTGGGCGAATGCCGCAGCGGCAGCACGAAGAAGCGCGCGATCTCGGTGCCAATCAGCGCCGTCGCAACCACTGCCGCCGCGAACATCGCCAGGATTTGTACCCACACCCCCATCCCGCCCGATTGCGCAAGCAACGCCGCAACAAGGGCGGCGAAAGCGCCGAAGGTGAGGACGTCGCCATGGGAGAACTTGATGACGTCCATCACGCCGAAAAACAGCGTGAACCCCATGGCGACGAGGCCATACATCGTGCCCTGCATCAGCCCGTTGAGGAGATGTTGGGCAACGATGTCCATGCGCCTTCACATAGCCCGGATGAGCGCAGCGATATCCGGGGAAACGGTCCCGCATGTCGCTGCTATCATGCGGGCTACAGATTATTTCTGGCGGCCGAGCTTGCGGTTTCCGCTTGCGTACTCGCTGTCCTCCCACACGGTCCACTTGCCGTCCTGGACCACGAACTTCGTCGTGAGGGGGGTGATGTTCTGGCCGTGGTCGTCGAAAGTGATGGGGCCGACCGTGGACGCATAGTCCTTCACGTGCGCGAGGCCCTCGGTCACCTTGGCGCGGTCCGGACCGGCCTTCTCGATCGTGTCCATCACGAGATTGGTCGCGGCAAACGAGAACGGGCCGTAGGCTTCATAGGGTTCTTTGTATCCGGCCTCAGCGTATTTCTTCATGAACTCCTGGCCCGCCTCGGTGCGCTCGATGCGTGGGCTATCGAAGAACGTGATCACGCCTTCGGCGAGTTGCGCGCCTACTGCATTGATGAAGGCTTCGCCGATGATGCCGGACTGGCCTTCCATGAGCTGGTCCATGCCGAATTTCACCATCTGAGTACGCAGTCGCGTGCCCAGCGGCGTGAGGCCGCCGAAGAAGATGACTTCAGGGTTGAGCTCCTTGACCTGAGTGAGTTCGGCACTGAGATCCTGCTGATCGGGCGGAACACCGAATTTCCCAATAACCTGGCCGCCGTTCTCCAGTGTGAACTGCGTGAAATACTTATCCATCGACTTGCCGTAGTCGGTGGTATCCGCAAACGAAACGAAGCGCTTGTAGCCAAGATCGGCCATGAACTTGGCGCCGACCCTGTTCTGGCCGATGAGCGTGCCGCTGACGCGGTGAATCTCGGGAAGTTTTTTTCCGTAGGTGATCTCGGGCAAGACTGCCGCCCAGACCACCATGGGAAGCTTGAACCGGTTGTAGACCTCAACCGTGGCAATGGCCGTCGCAGAGCAATAATGCGGAATGGCAGCAATGATAGAGCGGTCCGAGCCGGCGCGTGTGGCTACCTGCACCCCCACATTCGGCTTGCACTCGTCGTCGAGCGCGACCAGCTCGTAATTGTACTTGGTGGCAGGATTGGCGTTCTTGAGCTTGACCGCAAGCTCGGCCGAATTGCGTCCGCCAATGCCGTGCTGAGAGAGCGCGCCAGTCAGCGGCCCGATCCAGGCGATCTTCACAATGTCCTTTGCAGACGACACCTGAGGCAGGATGCCCACCAGCAACCCGGCCGCCATGGCGGTTATGCCACGTCTCCAAAAGCCCATCGCGCTCTCCTTGAACTGATATGGGAAGGTTATGCCGGTTGTAGCGGAGAATGAAGGAGAATGCATCGGGCCGCGGCGCTGAGGCGCGGAACCGCCCTGCTCGCTTGTGTTTGGGCGGCCCGTGTAGAATGCTCGGACTGTCCCGCTCATTGCCTCGCCAAGCGGGCATTCAGAAAAGAGCGGGTTTCCTCCTTTTGGTGGCGACGAACGGCTACCGCATATCCGACCATGAGCTTGCACCAGGACAGCATAATCATCGACGGCCTAATCATCTCCAACTTCGGGCGTGAGGTGTTCGAGGACATGCGCCGCGGCGGGATCACGGCCGCGAACTGCACGTGCTGCGTCTGGGAGAATTTCACGGAATGCATGCGCAACATCATGCGCTGGAAAGCATGGTTCCGCGAGCATGGGGATCTGATCCTCCAAGTCTACAGCACGGAGGATATCCGGCGCGCCAAGACGGAGAACAAGACCGGCATCATTCTGGGATGGCAGAACCTTTCCGGCATCGAGGATCAGATCGGCTATCTTTCCCTGTTCAAGGAGCTGGGCGTGGGCATCATGCAGATCGCCTACAACACCACGAATCTCGTGGGCACCGGCTGTTATGAATCGAAGGACCCCGGCCTTTCCGATTTCGGCCGCGAGGTGATTGCCGAAATGAACCGGCTCGGCATTCTCTGCGACCTGTCGCATGTGGGGCCGAAAACGAGCGAGGACGTGATCCTCGCCTCGAAACAGCCGGTCGCCTACTCCCATTGTCTGCCGGCGGGTCTCAAGGAGCATCCGCGCAACAAAACAGATGCGCAACTGCGCTTCATCGCCGAGCACGATGGCTTTGTCGGCGTGACCATGTTCCCGCCTTTTCTCAAGCGCGGCAGCGCCTCGACCGTCGAGGATTATGTCGAGGCCATCGAATACGTGATCGCCATCTGCGGCGAGGAACGGGTCGGGATTGGAACTGATTTCACCCAGGGCTATGGCCAAAACTTCTTCGACTGGATCACCCATGACAAGGGATATGGGCGGGAACTCACGCGCTTTGACGAAGTGATCAATCCGAAACGCCTGCGCACGATTGGCGAGATGCCGAACCTCACCGCGACCATGGAGAAGCGTGGCTGGCCGGAGCGCCGCATCCGCGGGGTCATGGGCGAGAACTGGATGGCGCTGTTGCGCAGAGTGTGGCGGCGCTGAGCGTGGGAAAGACTGCGGTCGATATCGAAGTTGATGACGCGACCGGCCGCTGGTTCGTGGACGGCCTGCCCATGATTCTGGTGCCGCAGCATTTTTTTCTGAACAATCATTTTGCGGTCGAAGCGGCGCTGGGACCGGATTGCCTCGACGCCATCCTCGCCCCCGCGGGCCGCCATTCCGCCTATACGTGGTGCGAGCACGAAGCCGCGCGGTATCGCCTTTCGGGCGAGGACGTTTTTCGCCATTACATGCGGCGGCTTTCCCAACGCGGCTGGGGTCAGTTCGAGGTGAGTGAGCTCGACGGGCGTACCGGCTGCGCCAAGGTGAAGGTGAGGCACTCCGTGTTCGT
>JBEVJT010000157.1:0-3141 GCA_040510075.1 Xanthobacteraceae bacterium
CCCGCCGATGCGACCTGGCCGCCGGAGGCGCCGGAGGTGAGCTTGCTCACGCAGGGCTATCAGTATCTCACCGAGTCGCGCTACGACATGCTCGATCCGGCCCTGGAAGTTCTGCGCCGCGGCATCGAACAACTCGGGCTGCCGCTGCGTTCGGTGGAATCGGAGCTCGGTCCGAGCCAGTGCGAATTCACCTTTCGCCCGCAAGCCGGCCTGGCCAGCGCCGACACCATGGTGCTCTTCCGCGCGGCTGCAAAGCAGATTGCCCGACGCCATGGGATGCTTGCGAGCTTCATGTGCCGCCCCGCGCTGCCTAATGTGATGTCGAGCGGCTGGCATCTGCACCAATCGCTGCTCGAAGCAAAATCGGGCCGGAACGCCTTTGCTTTCGATCACGCCGACATGTTGTCGACCGTCGGCCGTTACTACCTCGGCGGCCTGCTGGCGCATGCACGCGCTGCGGCGGCCTTCACGACGCCGACGATCAACGGCTACAAGCGCTATCGCGCCTATTCGCTTGCGCCCGATCGCGCCATCTGGGGACGCGACAACCGCGGCGTGATGATCCGCGTGCTCGGCCAGCCCGGCGATCCCGCGACCCGTCTTGAAAACCGAGTCGGCGAACCCGCGGCAAATCCCTATCTCTACGTCGCTTCGCAGGTCTATTCCGGGCTCGACGGCATTGCGCGCAGGCTCGATCCCGGGCCCTCCGCGGACACGCCCTATGAGGCGGCAGCGGCACTACTTCCGAAAAATCTCAGCGAGGCCCTGACCGCGCTGCGCGCTGACGAACCGTTTCGGGCCGGCTTTGGCGGTGGGTTCATCGACTATTACACGCACATCAAGGCGGCCGAGATCGAACGCTTTCAAAAGGAAGCGCCCGATCAGCCGGACGTCACGCCTTGGGAGCAGAAGGAATACCTGGACTTGTTCTGATGCCTTACGCAACGACGCCCGACAATGTGAAGCTTTACTACGAAGAAGTGGGGCAGGGCACACCGATCCTCTTCGTGCACGAGTTCGCCGGCGACCACCGCGGTTGGGAGCGTCAGCTGCGGGAATTCGGCAAGCGTTACCGCTGCATTGCGTATAACGCGCGCGGCTACAGGCCATCCGACGTTCCGGTCGATTCCAAAGCCTACAGCTACATTCATGTGATGCGTGATGCGGTGGCGATGCTCGATCACCTGAAAATCGACAGGGCCCACCTTATCGGGCTGTCGATGGGCGGCTATGCTCAACCATCCGCAGCGCGTGCGCTCGCTGGTGCTCGCGGGCGCGGGTTCAGGCAGCGAGCGTTGGTAAACCAGGGACTTCCACAACCGCTCGCGCGATCTCGCCGCGCAGTTCGAGCGCGAAGGCTCGGCGGCAGTGGCGCAGACGTATGGCCGCGGTCCGAGCCGCCTTCAATTGGAGATCAAGGATCCGCGCGGCTTTGCCGAATTTTCGAGGCAGCTTTCCGAGCACGACCCGCAAGGATCAGCGCACATGTCGCGCGGATTCCAGGGCGAACGTCCTTCGCTCTATGACTTCGAACGCGACATTCGTCGGCTTACGACGCCGGCTTTGATCGTGGTCGGCGACGAAGATGAGCGTTGCATCGAGCCGGGGTTATTTCTTAAAGATGCCATCCCGGCGTCGGGTCTCATGATCTTTCCTAAGACCGGCCACGCCGTGAACCTGGAAGAGCCCGATCTGTTCAACCAGGTTGTCGATGCCTTTCTTTCGCGCGTTGATGGAGGGAGCTGGCTTCCACGCGATCCGCGTACCCGCCCGCCTAGGCCGCCGGCCGCGTGATCAGCGCTCGAGCCCTGTATCAGCGCCGGATTGTGAAATTCGCAGAAATTTAACCGCGTTCGCAAATAACACCCGCCCGGAAAAAGGCCTTTTGGTTTTGACGGCTATGGTGCCCGGAAATTCGGTGGAGTGGGACTCATGCGAACGATTTTCGTATTTCTGGTAGCGGGTCTGATTGTGTTGGTCGGCGGCGCGTCTTACGCCGCAGATCTGAGGCTCGACCATAAGCGCACGCACGCACGTGGCGTCGGCAGCTTTGATCAGCGCCTGCGCGTCGTCGAGCAGGTCCCGTATTGCGGGAATTGTGAAGCACCCTTTGGCCGCACCCATTCCGCCAACGTCGTGCGGCTGCGCTTCATCAACTGGCCGTACTGGCAGGAGAGCTGCGCGGCCGGCGCATGCGGGGTCTACTACCCGGTTATGCGATCCTGCGCCTTTTGGGGCTTGGGCTGCACCTAGACCCGAACGCACGGTCTCGTTTCAGACGTCCACGCTGGCGGCGAGCGCATTCTGCTCGATGAAGAGCCGGCGTGGCTCCACCAACTCGCCCATCAATTCGGTGAAGATGTTGTCGGCATCCTCGCCTTCCTTCACCTGCAGCAGCGAGCGCGCGTTCACATCGAGCGTGGTCTCCCACAGCTGCTCGGGGTTCATTTCGCCGAGGCCTTTGTAGCGTTGCATTGTTACGCCCTTGCGTCCCGCACCGGTTACGGCCTCAAACAAACCGACCGGCCCGTGAATCGCCCAGGTTTCGTCCTTACGACGCAATGATCCGGGTTTTTCGTAGATCTTCTGCAAAGAGGCAGCATATTCGTCGAGCTTACGGGCATCTGCCGAGCCAAGCAGAGCATGATCGATAATGGAAACAGTCTTCACGCCACGCAAAGTGCGGGTAAAGGTGAAGCCCGCCTCTTCGCTGAATTCGCCTTCCCACCCGCGTTCAGTTTCCTCGGAGAGGGCATTGAGGCGTTTAGCGATGTAGGGGGCCGCCGCTTTGGCCTTCTTCGGATCACCGAAAATCTCGGAACTGAGCACGCCAAGGATGGCCGCTTGTTCGACAACCTGGCGGTTGTAACGGCTGTGAAGGGCATTGAGAAGGTTGCGGATGACGCGCGCTTGATCGACCACCTTGCGCAAGTCTTCGCCGGCGCGCTCCTCGCCGGAGGCAAGGCGCAGCACGGCCTCTTCGACGCCGGTCACGATCAAAAAATCTTCCAGCGCGCGTTCGTCTTTCAAATATTGCTCAGATTTTCCCCGTGCAACTTTGTAGAGCGGCGGCTGAGCAATGAAAATGTGACCGCGCTTGATCAACTCTTCCATCTGCCGGAAGAAGAACGTCAGCAGCAA
>JBEVJT010000158.1:0-4864 GCA_040510075.1 Xanthobacteraceae bacterium
AGATCGGCGCTGTGCCGTAGGTGATGTGTTTGAGCGACGAGAAATCGGCGCTGCGCGCCTGCGGCAGTTCGGTGAGGAACAGCATCACAGAGGGCACCAGCAGGGCGACCTCGATCTTCTGCCTGACAATGACATCGAGCATCTGCTCGGGCACGACCTCGCGCACGAACACGAGTGTCATGCCCTCCTGCATGCTCCATACCGCCCATCCGGTGCCGCCGATATGAAACATCGGCATGGCGACGAGCGATCTGCCGCCTTCGCGCATCTCGGGCATTTCAAGCGCGAGACAAAGCCCGGTGTTGAGCACGTTGGCTCCCGTCAGCATCGCCCCTTTCGGCAAACCGGTGGTTCCGGACGTGCAGAACTGCGTGCTGACCGCGCCGTCGGCATCGCGGTACGGGTCGTCGCCGCCGCGCGGCAGTTCGTCATAGGTCACGGTGCGCACGCCGGAGGCCAGCGCGTTGGTCCTGAATTCCGGACCGCACACGATGAGTTTGGGCTTGATGTCGTCGATGATCGCCTTGATTTCAGCCGGAGTCAGCCGCCAGTTCAGCGGCGAGGCGACAAGGCCCGCTTTGTCGAGCGCGAAGATCAACTCGAGATATTCCGGGCAGTTCTTGTCGAGGATGGAGACCCGGTCGCCCGGCTTCAGGCCCATTTTCACCAGGCCTCCCGCGAGCGCCGAGCTTGAACGATCCAGTTCGCCGTAGGTCTGGGTCTTTCCCTCGTACCAGATCGCATCGAGATTCGGATGCCGCTGGGCGCGCCAGCGGATCAATTCGGCAAGCGTCCGCACGCTATGGTCTCCCCTCGTAGCCGGCCCGCGGTTAACCCAGCGCGGCCATCATTTTTTGCGCCGAAACTGCGGCGCGTCCATGCACGATCTTGCCCACCGTCCGCTCCCCGTCCGTCACCGTGACATCGAAGATGAAGCGGTTGCGCTCGCGCGTGCGCAAAGTTGCATTGACGACTAGTACGGCCCCGACCTTGCTGGCGCCGAGATGATCGATCTCCACGCGGGTGCCCACGGTGACCTGGCCCGGCTCAATCAGTTTCTTGCAGATTTCATAGCAAACCATTTCGGCGATCGTCACCAGATACGGGGTCGCCGCCACCATGGGCATGCCGGGCACCAGATGCCCGACTGTATCCTTGTCGTGCACCGTGAAATTTGCGGAAAGGCTCGTGCCTCTACCGCCCGCATTTGCCTGCTGGGCTGCCGGTTCGCTTGGCATGGTGCCACTACATCCGGCGCTTCTGCGGCTGCCAGCTGTGCTCGAGATTGGAGATCAGCGCCTGGTCGTAGAAGCAGAAGGCTTGCTGACGGCTGTATACCGCCATGTAGCGCCGATAGACGTCCCAGGGCTCCTGACCGACACGCAAGGCCTTGCGGTTGCTGACCGTGCTGGTGAAGCCGGCGGCAATCATCTGTTTGGTATTGCGTTCGATTGCTGCATCCATGTCGGCCGCTTCCACGACTTCGTCGCAGATAAGCATGCCTTCAGGTGTCCCGGCGTAGAATTTCTTTTCGAAGAAAATGCCGTGCCGTGCCTGCTGGATGCCTGTGAGGCGCGGCAGCCGCAGGTTGGCGGAGCCGGGAATGAATCCTTCCTTGCTGGCCGGCAGATTGAAATAGGCGCCGGGCTCGGCGATCACACGGTCCATGACGCCGAGCAGCTGACAGCCGCCGCCGATGGCGAAGGAGTCGACCACCGCCAGCCACGGTTTCTCGACAACGTCCTCGAGCTGATCGCTGTGGCGGTCCGATTTGCTGTGGCCTCGATAAATCTTGTTAAGCAGGCCAAGCTCGCGCTCCATGATGAATTCGATGAAGGATATCTGGCCGTAGTAGAGATGCGTGAGGTTTATCCCCGCATTGAAAATGCGCTTGCCCTGATATTTCGGGTGCTGCAGCAACCCGCCGCGCAGCACGCCAACCTGGATGCGGTCATCGAGCAGCACGAGATCGACCGCCGTCTCCATTGCAGCCATAGCGCCATCGTCCTCGGCATTGAGGAAGGCGCGGTTGCCGTGCGTGACAGTGCCGACATTACCCTTGCGTTCGACGGTGGTATCGCCGATGGCGACCCGTCCCGTGCGTCTGAATTCCGGCAACAGTTCTTCGGCTTCGCGCTTCGGGCGCAGCATGGCGTGGACGAGATGCATGCCACAGCGCTCGTCGGCGAGCACATGTGCGATGAAAACGCCCTGATCGATCTCCAATCCTTCCTTGGCGATCTGTTTTTTCAGTGCACGCTCTGCTTCGATCTGCTTGCGGGTCGGCAGCAAGATGGGAAAGCGCTCGGCCGCGTCATAGACCACTTCGGAGACGCGCAAGGGCAGGGTGCAATTTTGGGTAATCGCGTCGTACATCGCGGCGGCGTGGCGGCGGAAAAAGGCTTCCTTGGCCTCGCGCACAGACTGTCTGAGGACGGCGCCGTCAGGGCCCGCGCGCTCGATTATCCGCGCGGCCTCCGCGAAATAGCTCTGCGCGGCTTTGGCGTCCTGCTCGAGCGTTGCGTCGAAACGCGGGCATCGCGGAAGGCTTGGCAGCCTCGTTTGGGGCGCCGAATCCATGTGCGAGTCCTTTTCTGTCGCCCTTATTTTTGGTATAACGATGTTCTATTAAATGAATTCCGTCATCTGCTGTCAATCCCCGCGGGTCGGACGTGAACAAGTCCGCACTCATCCCCAGCAGGAGGTAAGACGTTGATCTCGCGCGAATTGTGCTCTATCGAGTGGCCACTTTTCGCGAGCTGGCGGCGCATACTTCAATCCACCAACCACGCCCGCATCGCGTGTTCCGTCCGGCAGCCTAGGTTCGCCGGCTCCGCGGATCAAGCGTGCCGCATCGAGCACGAGGCACTATGCCAGCGAAAGCGCTGACCCGGAAGGTGCAACCCGCTTACAGGGGGCACGCCTCTCACATTCCGACCACGATCAAAAATCCGGAGCGCGTCGCGCATCGCCGCACGGAGCTGATCGAGGTTGCGACCAATATGTTTCTGGAGCGCGGCTTTCACAATACTTCGATTCGCGACATCGTGCGCGCATGCTCGTTCAACGTTGCCAGCCTTTACATGTACGTTTCCTCGAAAGAGGACATTCTCTATCTGGTCGCCCAGGACCTGATGAACAACATCGCGCAACGTCTGTCGGAGACCGTCCTCGATCCCGATTCACCCGAGCGCTCGCTGGAAATCGGTTTTGCCAGCTACTGCCAGATTGTCAGCCGCTTCCGTCGCCCAATTCGCCTGCTCTACCGTGAGGTTGGATTTCTGCCATCCGAGCCACGGGCGAATGTCATCGCGACGGTGTCGAGCGTGATCAGTTATTTCGAGGCCATCGTCGCCAAGGGCATCCAAGCCGGAGTCTTCCGGAACGTTCCCGCGCGTCTCGCGGGCCTGGACGTTATGTTCATCGCCCACATGATTGCCTTGCACACCCGTGAGGTGAGGGCGGTCGGCGATCTTGATGCCTACATCAACTATCAGCTCGACTCGATTTTTGCCGGCCTGCTGGTCGCGCCAAGAACGCGCGCGAACGGGTCCCGCGCCCGCGGCAAAAACACTTCGGCAAAAGCTCCGAAAAAATCCCGAATGCGCTGAAACCGGCGCCGGTCCTTAAATCCCAAGATATGCGTTACGCACGCGCGGGTCGTCCAGCAGCTGGCGGCCAGGCCCGCTCATCACGATGCGGCCGGCTTCGATCACGTAGCCACGGTCCGCGATTGCAAGCGCTGCATTGGCATTTTGCTCGATCAGTAAAATTGTCAGGCCGCGTGTTTTCAGCCCGCTGATGATCGAGAAAATCTGCTCGACCAGCACTGGCGCAAGGCCCATCGAGGGCTCGTCAAGCAATACGAGCTTGGGCCGGGCCATCAATGCGCGGCCAATGGCTAACATCTGTTGCTGACCGCCCGACAGTGCCCCGGCCGCCGTGTCGCGCCGTTCAGCGAGCGCGGGAAAGGTGGCATAGACCTCATCCAGGTCGGCGCGCACGTCCTTGTCGGCGCGTGTAAAGGCGCCAAGCTGGAGATTGTCCGCAACCGACAGCGGCGCGAAAACCTGGCGCCCCTCCGGAACCTGTACGATGCCGCGCGCGACGCGCTGATGAGCGCGCAGACGATCGATCGCCTGGTCGGCGAAGCGGATGCTGCCGCTGGAAATCGGTTGCACGCCGGAGATTGCGCGCAGCAGCGTGGTCTTGCCGGCGCCGTTGGAGCCGACCAGCGTGACGATCTCGCCGGCCTGAACATTCAAGGAAATGCCATGCAGCACCTCGATGCGCCCATAGCGGCTGGCGAGGTTCTCAATCGTGAGCACGCGCCGCCTCCTGCGTGCTTGTTCCTCCAAGATATGCCGCTATCACCGCCGGGTTGGCGCGAACGTCCTGGGCCTTGCCTTCCGCCAGCGTGCGTCCGCGGTCGAGAACGTGGATGCGGTTCGAAATCCTCATCACAAGCCGCATGTCGTGCTCGACCAGCACGACGGTGACGCCTTGCGCGGCAATCGTCTTGATCACGGCGTCGATCTCTTCCGTCTCGACCGGATTGCAGCCGGCAGCCGGTTCGTCGAGCAGCAGCACCTTCGGCTCGGTGGCGAGCGCCCGTGCGATCTCAAGCCGCTTGAGCGCACCATACGGCAGGCTGCCGGCAGCCTTTTCGGCGACGTCGGCAAGTCCGACCAGGGCTAACAGCTCGGCCGCCTTAGTCCGCGTGGCGTGGTTCTGTCGATGGACCGAAGGCAACGTGAACAGGTGCGACAGCACGTTGCGCTTCTCGTGCAGGTGACGTCCCACCATCACATTCTCGATCGCCGTCATGCGGAAGAATATCTGCAGGTTCTGGAACGTGCGTGAA
>JBEVJT010000159.1:0-4466 GCA_040510075.1 Xanthobacteraceae bacterium
CGCCGGGATCGAGGTCGTGCTCCAAAGCGAGAACGGCCTTCTCGGCATCGGACCGTATCCGGTCAGCGGAAAAGAGGACGCTGATCTCATCAACGCCGGCAAAGAGACGGTGACGATGCTCTCGGGCTCCGCGATCTTCTCGAGCGCCGACAGCTTCGCGATGATCCGCGGAGGCCACATCGACCTCGCGATCTTGGGCGCGATGCAGGTGGGAGAGCGAGGGGACCTCGCCAACTGGATGATCCCGGGCAAGATGGTCAAAGGCATGGGCGGCGCGATGGATCTCGTGGCTGGGGTCAAAAAGGTTGTGGTCGTGATGGAGCATACAGCGAAGGACGAGCCAAAGCTGCTCAAGCGCTGCACGCTCCCTCTCACCGGAGCCCGCGTGGTCGACATGGTGATTACGGACCTCGGCGTGTTCACGATCGACAAGAAGAGTCGGAGCGGGATGAGTCTGATCGAGCTTGCGCCGGGCGTCACTTTCGACGAGATGCACAAAAAAACGGAGGCCGATTATCAGGTCCGGTTGACCCCGGAAAAGCAACAACAGCTGAGTTCGGTCGCCTAAGGCGGAGGTCGACGACAGACGACGGAGGACAGAAAAACATCAGAGAAGGAGGAACTCCGGACGAATGATCACCAGGGGCTTTACCCCTCTGTTCTCGGGCCTTTCTCATCCGGCCGCCGGCCACGAAAGGGTCACAGACCGCCTGCACAACCTGCGCGGGATCGAGAAGACTGCCCGATCCACAGGGTAAGGCGCCCGCCGGGCGGAAAAAAAGAAAGACGCGTTGTGACCCCGCCCGTTGGCATCAAAGGCATTGGGTACCTGGTTCTCCTTTTGGCCGTTCTTGCCGTCTCTACCCTCACGATCATCGCCTATCTGATGCCCGCGCAAGCGGTGCGTGAGGCGGTGCAAGCGGAGATCCGTGCGGTCACCGGCCTCGAGCCGGTGGTGCGTGGGAATGCTTCGGTGTCGCTCTTTCCCACCGGAAGAGTGACTTTGGACAACGTGAGTCTCGCGGACAGTACCGGTGCTCCCGCGCTGACAGCAGAGCGTGTCCGCGCGCGTTTGCACTTTTTCCCGCTACTGCTTCGCCGTGTTAAAATCTCTGAGATATCCCTCCTCCGCCCCACCATCGCGATTACACTCGGTTCCGACCGGCGCTCCAACTGGTCCGGCCACATCGACGCGCTCGCGCAGAACCTTGCATCCCCTCGGGATCGCAGCGCTTCGTTTTCTGAAATTCGCATCGAGGACGGCACGATCGTACTGCGCGAGGAAAGCGGCCGTATCCTCGATACCATGTCCCAGGTCAATTTCGATTTGGCCTGGCCACTCATTTCGCGCAGCTTTGCGGCCACGGGGCGCTTGGTCTGGCGCGGCGAGACTATGAATGCCAGCGTCACCTTCGCCGATTTCATTGCCGCCCTGCAGGGTGACAGATCGGGAGTGAAGCTGCGTCTGGCGGGCTCGCCCTTTAAGCTCGCCTTCGATGGCTATGTGAGCCATCGGCCTACCCTGAGGATGGAAGGCACGGTCGCCGCAGACACGGCGTCTTTGCGCCACGTGCTGCGTTGGGCGGGCGAGCGTCCACCCGTCGGAGGCGGCTTCGGTCGCTTTGCGCTCAAAGCGCATGCAAACGTCGTTGGAACGACCGTTGGACTATCCAATGCAAACGTGGAGTTGGACGGCAATATCGGAGAGGGCGTGCTTGCCTTTGACGGACGAAAGACCGTGCAAGGCACCCTCGCCGCGGAGGGCCTCGACCTGACACCGTACGTTTCCACGCTGCGCCTCCTAGGCGGTGGTAGCGCGGGCGCGGGCCACGGTTGGAGCAGCCAGCCCATCGTTCTCGACGGTTTTGAAGGAATGGATATTGATCTGAGACTCTCTGCTGCGCGCGTGAGCATTGCCAATGCGCGGCTCGGCCGGACTGCGGTCGTCGTCAATCTGCGCGGCGGCAATTTCAACGTGGTGATCGGCGAGTCTCAGGCGTTCGGCGGCGTCGTGCGGGGGAGTGTCGCCCTCGGCAAGGCGGGCGAAGGCACCGATTTCCGAGCGCAACTGCAATTTGCGAACGTGGATCTCGAGCAATGCCTTGGCGAAATATTCGGCATCCGCCGGCTCGAAGGAAAAGGCAATGTTGCATTCGCGGTCGAAAGCGCCGGCGCCAGCGTTTATGATCTCGCCAAAAAGTTGAACGGGACCGCCAACCTGTTGAGCCGCAAGGGAGCCATTGCGGGTCTGAACGTCGAGCAGCTGCTCAAACGCATCGAGCGGAGGCCTCTTTCCGGAGCCGGCGAATTCCGTCTCGGCAAGACGCCGTACGAAACGCTTACCGTCAATTTGAAGATCGTTGACGGCCTTGCGAATGTCGAGGAGGTCCGCCTGGAAGGCGTGGCGGTGGAGCTCGGAATGACGGGAACCGCATCCATTCCCGCGCGTGAACTCGACCTCAGGGGCACGGCAAGTCTGCTGCCCGCGTCCGGACAGAATCCTCGACCTGCGGTGTTCGAGCTGCCTTTCATGGTCCAGGGGTCTTGGGACGATCCAATCATGCTGCCGGATCCGCAAAGCCGCATGGAGCGTTCCGGTGCTGCGGCGCCTCTCCTCGACGCCACGCGTGGGGCTCGGGAGCCGATCCGCTCCACGATTGAACGCCTGACGGGCACCGCGACGCAGGCACCCGCGGCACGCTGATCACTCCTGCCGTTGCCCGCTCAGATAGGGGACGCGGCCCTTGATCGCGTTGGCACGCGCGCCACAGGTGATCGTCCCCGCGGGATCAGTACGTAATCGTGTACGCACCCGCGCCTTGAGCGGTTCGAGCTGCTCGGAAGACATCGCGGCAATCGTCGGGCCGAGGCTTGGGCTCAATAAGCTGATGCTCCAGTACTCCTCGATATTGGCAAACGTGCGCTGCACGGCGATTTCGCGCGTTTCGACAGCGTCGAGCCGCGCCGCGGCCCAGAACTGCCGCAGAGCTTCCATCCGCGAGGCCTCCACGCTTGGAGGGCTGGCGACACGCGTGCCGAGAGCGCGCAGCTCGGCGAGAATGGGTTCATTGGGAAAGCCACCGCCGAACATGTCCCACACATAAGCAGCGACGATGCCGCCGGGCCGAACCACACGGACCATCTCGGCGACTCCTTGCGCCGGATCGGGAACAAAGAAAAGCACCAACGCCATGACAGCGGCGTCGAATGCATGTTTTGGAACGGGCAGCGCGGCGGCTTGCCCCTCGCGGAAATGGGCCACGCCGGCCTTGTGGCGGGATCGCGCAAACGCGAGCTGCGCCGGGGACGGATCGATCCCCTGAACTTCCGCGGGTGCGCAGCGCTCCACAATCAGTTCGGTGAACACCCCACTCCCGCAACCTACATCGATCCAGCGCAGTCCAAGTGGCGGTGAAAGCCATTCGAGGAAGATCGCGCCCGCAATCCTGCTCCACGCACCCATCATGCACTCGTAGGCGGCGCCGTCATCGAACCGGATTTGCTGCTCGGGCATAGGAGTTTCGACATAGCTCGCGACCGTCTGCACGGGGTAGTCGCAAGAGTTTCGGACTAATGGATATGCTATCTCAGCGATCCGGCGTGGAAGGCTCCAACATATGAAAACGGTCCTGGCTGCGGCATTCCTGCTCGCTGCAATCCCAGCGCCCAAAGAGCCTGCCCGTGCGCAAGTGCAAGTCGCACATGCCGCCGCGCCCGCGGACATAGCGTACTTTCTCAGCGGCACATGGCAAGGCGATCTGACGGATGCCGTCAGGACCTACTCGGTTACGTTGAAGCTCGATTCCAGCGGAGCTTATGCCATGCAGCATATTTTCTCGGGCGGTTTTACCATCCTCATGCGAGGACGATGGAGCGCTGAGTTGACGAGTCTCGACCCTGAACTGAGTGGGAGCAGAGCCATAATTAGTTTTGAGCCCACCGAATCCGAGCCGGAGGAATTCTGCTCCGCCGGCATCGAGAAAAATCTGGTCGTGATTCGGGATGAGAACACGATCGTATTCGGCGATGGAACGACGGATTACGCGCACGGACTACTTCGACGCGCTCGCTGAATTCGGCAGGCCCCCTCGCCGGACATTCTATCGCAAAATAACGTTAAAAAACGGCCCGACACACTGACGGCATGCTCGTATTTCCAGCGCATAATCATGGGCTTACGTGAGTTTTTCGCGGGGGTAAGATGACCAGGCAACGTGTTTAGTAAATTTCTAGTATTACGCGTTAGGAACAAAACTATCAACCTTAAGTCGTGGTCCGCAATTTGCGTCAGCATGCCGCGAGTGAGGAATCAAAACTATCCGACTGAGATGCGCGAGATCTTCACAACGACCTCAATTGCGCCCTGAGCATCGGGTCGCACTTAGCTGAGCGTCGGGTCGCACTTAAAAGTCTGCCGGGAGCGACACCCCGGCAACAACTGGGACAATAGGGCTTATCGTGCATGG
>JBEVJT010000160.1:0-2725 GCA_040510075.1 Xanthobacteraceae bacterium
AGGAAGCGAGACTGCGCGGTACGGCGGTGACGCTCGCTGCCGCGGTGCGCTCCTCAGGCGTGACCACCGCCATCACGTACGAGGTGCGGGTCGGCACGTCCATTTGCGATAGCGCAGCCCTGATCAAAAGAAGCACGAGCACGACCGTCAAGTTCGGGGAGAACGCTGCCATGATGAGGCACAGGCTCGATGGAATGTGCGTGAACACCATGGTGTTGACGAGCCCGAAACGGCGGCCGAGCCGCGCCGCGACCGGATAGGAGAAGGCGGAAAGCACATTCGCCCAGAAGAAGAAGGCGCTGGCGGCGGCAAGCGAGAGATCGAAACGTTCGAACAGCCAGAGCGCCATCAGCGATTGCACGATGAACCCGCCGGCAAAAGCATCGAGGCTGAACAGCGCGGCGAGCTTGTAAACCACCCCGCGCGACGGGCCGAGCGCGCGCGCCTGCGCTGGAGTCTCTTTTGTATGCGCGGGCGGCAGCCGCGCGTAGAGAAGGCTGCTTATGACGCCGAGGGCAGCATACAAATAAAACATCGCCTGCAGAGCGCCGAGCTTGCCCAGACCGGTGGAATTCAGGAATTGCGGAAGGGCGGCAGCCAAGGATCCTGCGGCGACGGAAAACGCGCCGATCAGGCTGTAGCGGGCAAAGGTGCGCGTGCGCTCCTCGTGGGATGCGGCCTGCGCGAGCGCCGCGTGCTCGAGCGGGACGTGGACGCCGATGTCTCCGGTGGTCGGGTTCATGGTCCCGATGAACGCCACGAGTGCAAGCAGCGTGAACTGATGAAAGCTCGGCATGGCGAGGCCGGTGGCGACCATCAGGCCCGCGCACAGGAGAAGGAGCGTGCGGAGATCGGAGCGGTGCGCCCACAGCCCGATGGTCAAGGTCAGCACTGCGGAGCCAAGGAGCGCAGCGGTGGCGATAAGCCCGATCTGAAAGGGACCAAAGCCGAGTTCGGTGAGGTAGGCCGGCAGAATGATGGCGGCGAAGCCGTCGCCGAATCCCCGTGCCGCGCGCGCTGCGTAGAGATAGAACGTCTCGGCGCGGGGGCTCGCGGGCTTCACCCCTCTTTTCTCGTCATTTCTAAATTTCCGTGATCAGTTGATGCATCCGATCCCCAATTACAACCCAATTTTATTCTTGGCGGCCTGAATGAAATTAATGCCTCAGCGGAATCGGAAGAACTACTCCGCAAAAACGTGCAAGACCGAGTACGACATCTGGATGGAGAGTTTCAAGAAATAGCGCGCAGTGTTCAGCTACTTATTCCTGGCTTGGCGGGCGTTGAAGCAGAGCTCCCACGGTGGTTGTCGCCTCATCGATCAAGGTTTGCTGGTAGCGCATTTCATCTCCCATGGGGGTGACGAGAGAATTGGTATGGCGCTGACAACGGGCGCGCAATTCCACTAATCGGTCCATGATCGCCTCGGCGGCAGCTCGCTTCTCTGATCCGACCATCACGCCCTTCGCCGGAATTTCGCGGATTTGTGCATGGGTGAGCTTCGGATCGACAAGTCCCTTGAGTGCCGTCTCAAGGTTTTCGCGTGCGGCATCGATCCGCCAGAGACGGTACCGGCTGAATGTCTTTAACCCACTGAAAAGAACTGTCGCGGCCATGAAAAGGTAGACCCAGTATGCCGGCGCCAGGAGGTTCACCAGCCATGGGAAGTATCGATCGGCAATCTCGGGTTCGCCGGCAAGAAAGAAATGCTGGGCTGAAGGTGCCAGCGTTAATGCCGTGGCCGAGCTCGTTGAGCTCGGGGGATTGCCGCGGATGAAACCGGGGAGCTCCGCCGCGATCAGCATGAGAAGCGCGACGCGGTCGGCGCGCCGCGCGCAGGAATTGGCGATAAGCAAGGTTGCTAGCTGCGCAACTTGCTTGTCGACTGCAGGAATAGCGCGCACCAAATCATATCGACCTGCCGGAATACGGCCGAGACTGAGCCACGGGTAGCGCGCAATCAGGCCCTGCAGATCCTGGGGCGACACCACATCCAGGCCGTAGCGATGGATGACGTCGTGCAGAAATTCGGCGTCCTCCTGCATCACGAAGGCGGCCAGGTCGAGCTTGCCCTCCCCAACCAGTTGTGCCTGTTGCTGCAATTCGTGGTTGGATAGATGGGCTTCCAGCTCCCGCAGGTCTGTGTCCTCGAAAAGCCGGTGCATGAGGTAGGCCGTGCCGGAGCCGTCCGGACCGATCCCGATAGATGCCCCGCGCAGGTCGGAAAAGTTGCGAAAGGTTTGACCTTGCCTGCCGAGCAGCAGCAGGGACTCCGGTTGGGGGAGCCGACCAAGGAGCTCGAGCCGTGCATTGGCGGACACAGGTGTGCCGTCCTGGATGAGGGCAAACATCTCCGTAGAGTGCCCGCGGCCGGCAGTGAGACGCTTGACGTTCTCGATCGAACCTGCCGTCGGGATGACCCTGAGCGTGCCGTGCTCCCGTGCGGCGCGGTCGGCGAGGCGCGTGGCCAGTGCGTAATACTTACCTCCTTGCGACCCCGCCAGGATCGATGCGCGCAGGTAGCTGTAGTCGTGGGCTATGCCGAAACCTGCAGCAAACGCCGCGACTGCCGCCGCTGCGGCCATGAGAAGCAAAAATCGGAAAAATCCCTTGCCGAGCCAAGCGGCGGCCGACGCTGCGATCGGTCGTTTCAACCGCATCACCGAGTTCAATGCCCTTCACTACGATTGCAACCTCTTACGCCTTCGATGGCGCGAAGTAGACA